>DASRUS010000212.1:0-3567 GCA_035687825.1 Myxococcota bacterium
GCCTGCGCCGCGCGAGCGCGAGCGTCCCCCTCGTCGTGGGCGGCGACCTGAACCTCCACCACGACGACCCCGGCGACCGCGCGCTCCTCGCCGGGTTCGTCGCCGCCCTCGGCCTCGCCGATTCACAGGCCCGGCCCGCGCCCGGGTCGGGCTGGGGGCGGATCGACTATCTCCTCGTCCGCTCGGGCACCGATGTCGCGCTCGAGGTGCTCGAGGCCGGGATGGCGGCGGAGTTCGTCCACGATGGCGCTCCCCTCAGCGACCACCCGGCGCTCTGGGCGCGGCTGCGGGTGGTCGCCCGCTGAAGAGGTTGCCTGGCGCACTCCGCCGGGCGGATCGCCTCAGAAATCGTCGCCGTTCGGATCCAGGAGCACGAGGCCGAGGGCGAGGTCCACGAAGTCCCAGGGCTCGATGCCGAGGTCGAGGCCGAGGATCGCGGCCTGGAAGCCGAGGCCTACCTCGGTGGGGCCGTAGTTCGGGCTGAAGGGGCCTTCCTCGGTGGAGACGTCGACCACGCTCACCTCGGCCCCGGCGAAGACCTCGAGGCCGATCGGGAGCGGGATGCGCGGCTTGCCGCGCGGGCCGGGGAGGCCGGCGTAGAGCGTCGTGTAGGCGCCGAGGTTCACGTCGGCGAGCTCCGTCGCGCGCACGCCCACGCCGAAGCCAGGCCCGACACGCACCCGCGCGCGGACGAGATCGAAGACGTCGAAGACGCGGTTCGGGAGGTAGAAGAGGAGTCGGTGACCGATGCCGTGTCCTTCCTTCTCCTCTTCGGGCTCCGCCCGCGTCTCCGCCTGGGCAGCCTCCTGCTCGGGGGCGTCCGCAGCGTCCGCGCGCGCCGCCGGCGCCGGCAGCACGAGGGCGAGGCTCGTGGCGAATAGGATGCGCTCGAGAGACGCTCGGAACATCGTTCCCTCCTTCGGGTGGGGCGGCTCGGGTCAGAGCGTCGTCGAGATCCCGCCGTCCACGGGGATCACCGCGCCCGTCACGTAGGCACCCGCGCGGGACGCCAGGTAGATCGCGACCCCCGCCATGTCCTCGGGCTCGCCGATCCGGCCGAGGGGGCAGCCCGAGCGGATCGAGTCGCCGAAGCGGCGCAGCGTCTCGGCCATCATCTTGCTCTCGAAAGGCCCCGGGGCGATCGCGTTCACGGTGATCCCGCGCCCGGCGAGGTGCTTCGCCAGCATGCGCGTCAGGTGGTGGAGCGCGGCCTTGGTCGGCGCGTAGCCCCAGGTCTCGAGCGAGGGCACGTGCAGGCCGTCGATGGATCCGACGTTGATCACGCGCGCGGGATCGCCGGGACGCACCGCAGCCTCGAGCCGGGGCAGGAGCGCGCGCGTCAGGTGGAACGGGCCCTTCACGTTCAGGTTCCAGAGCTTGTCGAGCGCGGCGTCGGGGTGCTCCTCCAGGGGAGCTCCCCAGTTCGCGCCGGCGTTGTTCACGAGGACGTGGAGGCGGGGCTCGACTTCGCCGACCTTCGCGGCGAGAGCCCGACAGCCGGCCTCGCTCCCGAGGTCGGCGGCGATCCCGATGCACGTCCCGCGCTTCGAGAGCTCGGCCGCGGTCGCGTCGCACGCGTCCTGCTTGCGCGAGGCCACGTAGACCCTCGCGCCCGCCTCCGCAAATCCCCGCGCGATCATGAGGCCGATACCGCGCGTCCCGCCGGTCACGAGCGCGACCTTGCCCTCGACGGAGAAGAGATCCTGCATGCGGGGTGAGCCTTCCTCGGGTCGGGACGTCAGGGCGCGGCGGCGCCGCCCACCGCCCCCGTCGCCTCCTCGAAGGCGCGGCGCACCACGAAGTCGCGGTCGAGGCGGAACACGAAGGGGACGCCGATCACGTGATAGCCCGCGTCGGTGGTGAGCTTCGCCTGGGCGAGGGTCTCGTCGAGGGAGAGACCCGCGGCGGCCGACTCGCTCGCGACCTGCCAGAGCTCGCGCAGGAAGTCCTGGAACGCGCGGATCCCCTCGCGGTCGGTGCTGGGACCGTGCCCGGGGATCACGCGGTCGAAGTCGAGCGCGGCCATGCGGTCGAGCGTCTCGATCCACGCGGGCAGCGAGCCCCCCGCCTCGAGGTCGATGTTCGGATAGCGGAAGCGGAAGAGCAGATCCCCAGTCACGAGCACGCGATCCTCCACGAAGAGGGTCACGAGGTCGCCGTCCGTGTGGCCGCGGCCCAGGTGGAAGGAGCGGACCGTCTTGTCGCCCACCCGGAGCTCGTGGGTGTCGCTGAACGTGTCGCTCGGGAGGGTCAGCGCCGCCTCGCCGTCCCAGTAGGCGGCGTCGCGCGTGCGCAGGTGCTCGAGGGTGCGTTCCGTCGCCACCACGCGCGTACCCGGTGCGAAACCGGGATTGCCGTGGGTGTGGTCGCGGTGGTAGTGCGTGTTCACGATCGCGGTCACGGGTCCGCCGCCCAGATCCTCGGCGAGCTCGCGGATCTCCTCGCCCTGCATGCGGAACGTCATCGTGTCCACCACGACCGCCCCCGCGCCCGTGCGCAGGATCGCCACGTTCCCGCCCCAGCCGGAGATCACGTGGACGTCGGGCGTGAGCTCCTCGACCGCGAAGTCGTGGAGGCCCGTCCAGACGTAGACGGCGAGGCCGCCGGCGGCGAAGACCAGGACGGCCAGGGCCAGGCCGAGGATGCGTCTCATGCGGCGCAACTCTAGCGGGTCTGCGAGCGGGTCTCGCTCTCGCGAGCTCCATGCTCTGCGGGGAGCGCGTTGCAGCCTCACGTGCGGGGAGGAGGCCCCACGTACCGCGCGCGCGGGCGGATCAGCCTTCCCTCGGCGTACTGCTCGAGCGCATGGGCGATCCAACCCGCGCTGCGCGAGATGCCGAAGACCGAGAGGATCGCGCCGCGCGGAAGCTGGAACGCGCGGGCCATCGCTCCGCCCGCGAAGTCCACGTTCGGGTGCTTGCCGACGAGCGCGACGCACGCCTCCGCGACGGCGTCCGCCAGGGCGAGGCCCTCGCAGCCCGGCTTCGCTTCGCGCAGGAGCTCGAGGAGGACCCGCGCGCGCGGATCGATCTCCGGATAGAGCGCGTGACCGAAGCCGGGGATGCGCTCGCCCCGCCGCAGCCGTGCTTCGAGCACCGCTCGCGCGCGCGCCGGCTCGCGCACCTCGTCGAACAGCGCCTCGACCTGCTCCGTCGCGCCGCCGTGGAGCGGGCCGCGCAGGGCCGAGAGACCGGCCACCACCACGGCGTACGGGTTCGCGTGCGCCGACGCCACGCAGCGCGCCGTGAAGGTCGAGACGTTGAGCTCGTGGTCGGCCCAGAGCACGAGCGCCGACTCGAGGACCGCGCGGGCCGCGCGGTCACCCGGGGCCCAGCCGCGCTGGAGGACCTCGGCCAGCGGCCGTCGCGACGGCGTCGCGCCCACGGCCTGCGCCGCGAGCAGACGCAGGATCCGCGCTCCGGCGCCGCGCACCGAGTCGGGAGCCAGGTCCCACGCCGACGGGTCGTGCGCCGCCGCGGCCGCGAGCGTCATCTGGAACGCTTCGAGGGTCGGCAGACCCCGGGCCACGCGGGAGATCGCCGCGAAGCCGGGGGGGAGCTCGGGCAC
>DASRUS010000213.1:0-6355 GCA_035687825.1 Myxococcota bacterium
GTGTGCCGGGGCAAGGGCACCGAGCCGCCCTTCAGCGGACGCTACTGGAACTGCAAGGAGGACGGGGTCTACCGCTGCGCGTGCTGCGGGAACGAGCTCTTCTCGTCGGACACGAAGTTCGACTCGGGCACCGGCTGGCCGAGCTTCTCCGACCCCGCGGTGCGGGCCAACGTGCGCACGGAGCTCGACCGGAGCCACGGCATGCTGCGGACCGAGGTGATGTGCGCCCGCTGCGACGCCCACTTGGGCCACGTCTTCGAGGACGGCCCCGGGCCCACGGGCCTGCGCTACTGCATCAACTCCGCGGCCCTCGAGCTCGAGGCGAAGGGAGCGGAGGCGTCCGAGGAGTAGGCGACGAGGCGTCCATGCGCGGCAGCACCGACGAGCTGCCGCAGCACCTCGAGTATCCCCAGTAGCGCGCGTCGACGGCGGCGGAAGCCGGCTCAGATCTTGGCGGCGCGCGTGGGCTTGAGCTGGAACACGACCCGCTCCGGGGAAGGTCGCTCGCTGGTCACGCGCACGTGCGCCTTGGCGAGGCGCGTGGACACGTACTCGATGAAGCCCTGGGCCGCGAAGCGCGCCACCTCGGGGAGCCCGGCGGCGTCGCTCACCTCGATGCGGTGCGCGCCGCGCTCGGGATCCGCCACGAAGCGCCAGCTCGTGAAGCTGAAGATCGCGCCGGCGAGCGACGCCATGATGGCGCCGTCCTGCTGGGTCCACGCGCTGCCGGAGCTGCGGATCTCCTCGGCGATCTTCTCGCCGCGCCGGAGCTGCTGGTAGATGCCGAGCGCGAAGAGCCGCTCCGCGGCGCGCGCGCCCCGCCGCACGATGTACTCCGGGCGGCCGCCCCCCTCGAGCTCCATCAGGAGCTCGCTCAGGCGCCGGTACGTCTCGATGGGATACCAGAACGCGGGGAGGACCTTGTCCTCCAGGAACGGAAGGTCCGTGGGGTCGAGGCGGACCTCCAGCTCGTCGCGCGAGATGCGCCCCTCCTGGAGGAGGCGCTGCACGTCCTCGACCACGGATTGAAAGGCGGAGCCCTTGATCGCCGGTCCGTCCACGCCGCGCCTCCGGGGGTGCCGGGGGCATCGGCAGGACGCAGCTCGGGCCTGAGGCGGGCCGGCGGGCCCCAGCGCCGGGAGCCGAACGGCGTTCGGCCTAGCGGGAGAGCGGCCCCGCCACCCCCTCGGCGAACTGCTCCAGCCGCCCGGGGTCGTCGCCCTGGATCACGACGTAGCTGATCCCCGTCTCCGCGCGTCGCTTCTCGAGCCGTTCGCGGATCTCGGAGGCCGGGCCGGTGAGGAAGAGCGGGCAGTCGGCCACCTCGGCCTCGCTCATCCCCGTGTTCTTCGAGAGCGCGGCGCGGATCCCCTTCGGATCGTCGACGAGCGCCACCACGAAGACGAGCGAGTTCAGCTCGATGTCGTCGGGGCTTCGCCCCGCCCGCTCCGCCGCCTCGCGCACCCAGCGCACCTTCTCGCGCACGCGCGCGGGCGCGAGGTCGGCCGCGGTGGTCGGCGTGACCTTGCCCTCCGGGAGGGAGGGATTGATCCCCACGATGTCGGCGTGACGACCCGCCAGGGAGAGGAGCCTGCGACCCCCGCCGCCGATGAGGATGCGCGGGCGCTCGCCGGGCGCGAGCTTGGCCGCCTGCGCGATCTCGGAGATGCGATAGTGCTTGCCTTCGAAGCTCGTCCGCTCCCGAGCCCACATGGAGCGGATGATCTGGAGCGCTTCGTCGAGGCGCTCGATGCGGACGCGCGGGGGGTCGTACGCGAGGCCCGCCTCGCGGTAGTCGGTCTCCATCCAGCCGGCGCCGATCCCGAATTCGAAGCGCCCGCCCGAGAGCAGATGCAGCGTGGCCGCCGCCTTGGCGAACACCACGGGGTGGCGGTAGTCCACGTCGTGGACGAGCGTGCCCACGCGCAGCCGCGTCGTCACCGCCGCCGCCCCGGCGAGCATCGCCACGGGATCCCACTGCGGCCCGAAGTGATCCGGGCAGAAGAGCGTCGAGTAGCCGAGCGCCTCGATGCGGCGCACCCGCTCCTGCCAGCCCGGGGCGGGCAGGCTCGAGAGCTGGACGCCGAAGCGAAACGGTCGCACCATCGCGCACTCCCTCGCTGGACCCCGCGCGAGCATGGCACAGGCGCCGCTCGCGCGGCAAACGGGAGGATCCGTGGCGCGAGCGATCCTGCTGACGGACGTCTGCGAGGCGCGCTGGCGCGACGGGCTCGGGGCCGCGGCGCCCGGGCGCCCGCGCGTGGTGCTGCGCGGGGGCGCGCTGGAGGGATCCCTCGACGACGTCGAGATCGCGTACTTCTCGGGCGACTGCCTCCCGGACCGCGCGCGCGAGTTCATGGTCGCAGCGCTCAAGTCGCCGAACCTGCGCTGGCTCCACAGCTCGAGCGCCGGCGTGGACCACGAGATCTTCCAGCGCTTCCTCTCGCGCGGCGTGCGGCTCACGACCTCGTCGGGAGCGCACGCGGTCCCCATCGCGCAGACGGTCGTCCTCTACCTCCTCGCCCTCTCCCGCGACCTGCGCGGCTGGCTCGACGCGCAGCGCGCGCGTCGCTGGGAGCCG
Source organism: Myxococcota bacterium (assembly GCA_035687825.1). GTDB lineage: Bacteria > Myxococcota_A > UBA9160 > UBA9160 > DASRUS01 > DASRUS01. Next base: position 2,582 of record DASRUS010000213.1, read on the forward strand.
CGCCCGATCCACGACCTCGCGGGCGAGCGCCTCGGCGTCGCGGGGCTCGGACCCATCGGGCTCGAGGTGGCGCGCCTCGGCCGGGCGCTGCGCATGCACGTGATCGGCCTGCGCCGGCGGGTCCGGGGCGACGAGCCGTGCGAGACGTGGGAGCTCCACCGGCTGCGCGAGCTCCTGCCGAGCCTGGACCACCTCGTCCTGGCGCTGCCGCTGGCACCCGAGACCCGTCACCTCCTCGACGCGGACGCGCTCGCCAGGATGAAGCCCGGCGCCACGCTCGTGAACGTGGGGCGCGGCGCGCTCGTGGACGAAGCCGCGCTCGCCGACGCCCTGCGCGCGGGTCGTCTGGGCGGCGCTGCCCTCGACGTCTTCGAGGTGGAGCCGCTGCCGCGCGAGAGCCCGCTGTGGGATCTCCCCAACGTGATCGTGACCCCGCACAGCTCGGGCACGAGCCCCGGGAACGACGAGCGCGCGACGGCGCTCTTCCTCGAGAACCTCCGGGCCTTCGAGGCGGGGCGCCCGCTTCTCAACGAGGTGGCGATTTCGCTTGGGCGACCGCCGCACGCGGAGTAGGATCGGCGCACCCCCGCGAAGACCCGGGCTCGGTCGGGCGGCCGTCGGGCGGAAGGAGGGACCATGGCGGAGAGCGTGTACAAGGTGATCGAGCTGGTCGGCACCAGCACCACTTCCTGGGAGAAGGCGGCGGAGGCCGCGGTGAAGCGCGCGTCGAAGACCCTGCGCGATCTGCGGATCGCCGAGATCACGCAGCTCGACATGACGCTGCAGGACGGGAAGCTCGCGCAGTATCGGGCCAGGGTGAAGCTCTCCTTCAAGTACGAGGGGGGGGCCTGAGGGAGCCCAGCGTCGCGGCACGGCACAGGGAGCGCGCCCTCCGCAGCGCGGTGGGCGCGCTCCTGTGTCTCGCGCTGCTCGGCGCGCCGCTCCCGGCCGCAGCCGCAGCCGCAACCGCAACCGCAACCGCAACCGCGGCAGGGTCGGACGGGGTCTTCTTCGTCCACGTGAGCGACGTCCACGCCTGGAACGATCCTCGCGACTTCGGCGACTACTCGATGCCGATTCCCGCGTGGATCCCGACGCCCCTCGCGAACTGGCTGATCCTCTGGCAGCTCGCCCGCTACCACCCGACGCTCGATCGCGCCGGGATCGCCGCGGCCTTCCGGCGCGAGCTCGCGGCGCGCGGCGGGGCGGGCGCGGGCGAGCTCGGCGACCTCGCGGTGCTCTCGGCGTGGGCCGCCGAGCTGCGCCGACCCGGAAGCGAGCTCGGACGCGTCGCGGAGTCGATCCGCGCGGCGCTCGCCGAGCTGGCGGCGCTCGGCCCCGAGTTCGTCGTCAGCACGGGCGATCTCGTGCTCGAGGGCAACACGGCCCCGCCGGAGGTGATGGAGCGCTGGCTCCGCTTCTACCGCGACGAGACCGCTGCCACGGGGATCCCGTTCCACCACACGATCGGCAACAACGAGCTCGCGGGGATCGCGCGCGACGACTTCCCGACGGAGGATCCGCGCTGCGGGAAGGGCGCCTTCCGCGCGCTGTTCGGCCCCACCTGGTTCAGCTTCGACCACGGCCCCTTCCACTTCGTGGCCCTCGACACGCACGCGCCGCGCCCCGGCGCTCGCGACGCCCGCGCGTGGTCGTTCGCGTCGATGCCCGAGGAGGAGCGCGCCTGGCTCGACGCGGACCTCGCCCGCGAGCGCGGCCGCACGGTCGTGGCGCTCAACCACGAGCCCTTCGCGGCGGATCCGCGCTGGAAGTTCGCCGACGCCCTCGAGCCCGCGGACGACGCCGGCCTCCTCGCGAAGCACGCGGTGGCGTACGCCCTCACGGGCCACGTCCACTGGAACGGCTTCGTGCGCGTCGGAGCGACCTCGCACATCACCACGGGAGCCCTCTCGGGGCTGCGCTGGGCGGCCCCGGTGAGCGTCCACCCGCGGGGCTATCGCCTCTTCTGGGGGACGCCCAACGGGAAGCTCTACTCGGCGTGGAAGGAGACCGGGCAGCCGGTGCTCGAGCTCGTCCAGCCGAGCGGGGATCCCCAGGCGTTCACGAATCCCGGCGCGGATCCGACGCGGGCGGTGGCGTCCGACGGACGCATCGCGATCGTCGCGGTCGCGGCGGACGCGCGGGGGCCGTTCGCTTCGGTGCGCCTCCTCCAGGACGGGAAGGCGCTGCGCGTCGAACACTGGGGCGTCTACTTCTTCGCGGCGAGCGTCGAGCCCGGCGTGGTGGATCTCGTGGCAGCCGACGCCCGGGGGCGGACGCTGCGCGTGCGACGGGTGCGGGTCGGCGAGCCCCCCGGTCCGGCTTGACGGCCGGCCGTCTTTCGTCTTACCTTCGCCTCCCGTGCAGTCCCCCGACGATCCGGCGCCCCCGCCGCGCGAGGCGATCAAGGGGCGCGGCAGCGCCGAGAACCCGCCGAACCGCTTCGAGCGGCTCCACTACCTGGAGGAGCCCGAGGCGGGCGAGGACGAGGAGGAGCCGGCGCGACCGCGCACGCTCTACCTGCGCGATCCCTCGCGCACGATCCTCGCCACGAACGAGAGCCCCGACGTGGGCTTCGACGCGAGCGTGAATCCGTACCGCGGCTGTGAGCACGGCTGCGTGTATTGCCTGGCGCCCGAGACGCCCGTGCTGCACGGGGATCTCGTGTGGCGGCCTCTGGGAGAGGTGGGCGAAGGCGACGTCCTCGTGGGGTTCGACGAGCACCCCACACCGGGTCGCACGCGGAGGCTCAGGCCCGCCGTGGTGGAGGGGGTCTGGTGGTCACGGAAACCAGGTCTCCGGCTCGTCACGAATCGATGCGAGGTCCTGACGACAGCGGAGCACCGCTGGCTCCAGTGGAGGAGCTTTCGCTGGTCCCGCACGGAGCAACTCACCCCCGGTAGAGTCCTCCGACGACTTCCCGTGGTCTCGCGGAACCCCGTCGACGAGGACTACCGGGCCGGGTACATCGCGGGCCTCTCACTCGGCGATGGGACCTTCCGGTACGAGCCTGGCCAGAGGAGCGACAAGCTGGGCTTCCCACAGGCGTACTGGCGCATCGCCCTCATCGATCGAGAGCCTCTCGATCGCATCCTGGAGTACCTCGAAATCTTCGGCGTTCGAGGAGAGATCCGGCCATTCGACCCGGGCCACCGCCCGCCGCACCCGATGTGGAAGGTCGAGATCCGCTCCCTCGCGAAGCTCGAAGTCGTGAACAAGCTGTTGACCGTGGAACGCACGAGCCCGGGATATCGTCGCGGGTTCGTGGCCGGGTTCTTCGACGCCGAGGGTCACAACGGTAGCTCCCTGAGGATCTCGCAGGTGGACATCGGCACGCTCGAACGCGTTCGCGGCTACGCCCGGTCGCTGGGCTTCGAGTTTCGCCTGGAAGCCAGAGCCGGAAGAGCCAGCGCGATCCGGCTCATCGGATCGATCGCAGAGCGCATTCGCTTCTTCTCCACCTTCGAGCCGGCGCTCACGAGGAAGCGCCAGGCGCTTTTCGCAACCACGCGGTCGCTCCTTCCCGATCCGGTCGAGGCCATCGAACGGGCTGGGACGCGTGACGTCGTCGACATCCAGACCTCGACGGGGACCTTCTTCGCGGCGGGCCTCGCCACCCACAACTGTTACGCACGCCCCACCCACGAGTACCTCGGCTTCTCCGCCGGGCTCGACTTCGAGACGCGCATCCTCGTGAAGGAGGACGCGCCGGAGCTCCTGCGGCGCACCCTCGCGTCCCCGCGCTTCGAGCCCCGCGTGATCGCGCTCTCGGGC
>DASRUS010000214.1:0-14880 GCA_035687825.1 Myxococcota bacterium
CCAAGGGCGCGTGGTGTACGACGGCGCGGTGGAGGCGATCCGCCGCCGGCTCGGGAGCGAGCGCGTCCTGCGCGTGGACTTCGAGGGCCCGGCGCCCCGCGAGCTGCCGGACGGCGTCGTGGAGGAGGAGCGCGGGCCCGAGCGCCTGGTGCTGCGCTTCGAGCGCGACCGCATCCCGAGCGCGCGCCTGGTCGAGTGGCTCTCCGAGCGCTGCCCCATCGCGGATCTCTCCCTCGAGGAGCCGCCCATCGAGCGGATCGTGGCGGAGATCTATCGCCGGGGGCTGCCCCCCGGCGACGGGTGAAGGGGGCTCTGGCCGATCCGCCTCCGTTGGATTTGAGCCCGTGCGGCGGAGTGACCTACTCTGCGCCCATGAGCGGGCGAGCGACCGAACCGGACCGCGGCGGCGGGGCCGCTCGGAGCGAACGGGCTTCCAGGGGACCGACGGTTCTTGGCACGGCCCCGCTCCCGGGATCCGATGGCGCGGCCCCGGACCTTCCGCCTCGCTACGTCGCGTGCCTGCAGATCCTCGAGGCCCTGCCCGAGAACCGCTCGGGAGCCGACAAGACCTGGGTCGAGGAGGCCCTCGGCGCCTTCCGCGAGCACTACCGCCAAGCGGAGCGGGCGCGCTGAGCGCGGCGGATCCGTTCGTCCGGCTCCTGACTGCGCTGCACGAGCGCGGCGTGCGCTTCGTCCTGATCGGCGTGGCCGGCGCGAACTACTACGCACGCTCGGCCGCCAGCCTCTTCACGACGCAGGATCGTGACCTCTTCCTTCCGCCGGATGTGACGAATACGCTGGCGGCGTGGGCGGCGTGCGGGGCTCTGGACCTCGCCCTCGAGAGCGCCGGAGAGCCGCTCGGCGAGCCCCTCGATCGGGAGCTCGCCGAACGAGTCGTGCAGCGACGCGCGAGCGTGCGCGCCACGGATGGGCGAGGTCTCGTCGTCGACCTCACCTACGTCATGACCGGCTTCGACTTCGAGAGCGTCGAGCGCGAGCGCCGGACCTTTCGCGTCGCCGGGGTGGAGGTGCCCGTCGCGAGCCTCGGCCACATCGTGCGGTCGAAGCAGGCGACCGGCCGCGACAAGGACCGGCTGTTCCTCGCGTCCCACGCGGATGCGATCCGGGACCTGCTGCGCGAGGACGAGGGGCGCGAGTAGGGCGGCCTCGGCGGGATTCCCGCTCGGGACGTCTCTCCCGAAAGCACGACCCCCGCCCGGGAACGCCAATACCCGGGCGGGGGTCTCGAGACGCGAGCTTCGGAGAACGCCGGAAGTCGCGCTAACGCCGCAATTCGCGCAGCCCGCTCGCCTCCCACTCCCGGGAGAGCTGGCCGAGCTTGCGCGAGAACTCGTCGAAGGGCTCGTCGAAGGAGAGGATGATCTCGGTGGTGCGCGGGATCTCGTCGCCGTTGAGCAACCCGCGGTAGCGGTTCAGGTTCGCGAGGATGGCCTCCGCGACCTTCAGCGCCCGCTTCTCGGTCTTGATGAGCGGCGACTGGAGCGTGTAGACGTTGTTGCGTCCCCACAGGCTCTCGTCGCGCACGATCCCGATCTCCCGGTACACGCCGTTGATGGGATCGTAGTTGTACTCGACCCGCACCTCCTTGAAGACGTCGGAGTTGCCGGTGTAGAAGCCGCGCTCCTTCTCGACCTTGCCGAGCTGCCGGCAGCGCGGGCAGTAGAACGTGTCCCCGTGGTTCAACAGGAACACACCCTTCGCGTAATCCTCGCAGTCCGTGTTCTCGCAGTAGCCTACGCCGCGCTTCATGCTCGCCATCCTCTCCGGATGCCTCCAGGCCGGGTTGCGGAGCAGCCGGGACGCCCGCGATCAGCTCGCGGTCGCCGAGGACCTTGCTCCGGAACGATGGCAAACCCCGTGCCAAACGCGGACGCGCGGGGGGCGGAGCTCGCCGTCGTTCGGGTTTCGTGAGGTTAGGGAGAGGCGCTGCCGGTGGCGTGCACCCTCCCGAGCGCGGGGGCTCTGGGGGGAGCGACGCACGCGGCGAGCCCTTTCTCTGAACTTCATTTCCCTCGTTGCTCGTGCCTTCACCGAACCTTGCAGATTCCGTCGTTGCAGATTCCGTCGCGGTTCCCGGCCGCAGGCGAGCGCACAGACCGACCCTTCGGGGGGTGAGGGCTCGTTTGCGACATCGGCCGAAAAAAACGTTACAACGCCGCGAGTTGCAGGATCACCCGCTTATACTGCCGGGGGCCGCCGCTTGTCAACCACGATTTCGCCCGATTTCACCGAACACCCGTTCCAGGCGCCGCAGCTCGCGGACGAGCTGGAGGGCATAAGCCCCAAGGGCGACCCCCACGAGGACGTAGGCCGCGATCGCGTAGCTCACGAGCCCGCTCCGCCCCGAGCCGGCGCGGCGGTCTCCCCGGCCAGGAGCTCGCCCTCCTCGACGCGCGCGCGCAGGCCGGCGATCCGCACGCGCAGGGCCAGGAGCCACGCGAACGCGACGAGCGCGACGAGCATGCCCACCGCGAAGGGGAGGCCCATGCCCTCGCCGAAGCTCCCGCCCTCGAGGTTCTCCGGGTGCATGCTGCGCCCCCCCGCGAGCTCGAGGGCGAAGTAGTTGAGGGGGATCACGACGAGGCCGGCCATCCCGTAGACGGAGGCGAAGCGCGCGGTGCGCGGACCTCCCTCGGTGAAGCTGCGGAGCAGCAGGTACGCGACGTACACGAACCAGAGCAGCAGCGTGAGCGTGAGACGCAGGTCCCAGGTCCACCAGCGCCCCCAGGTGCCCTTGGCCCAGATCGGGCCCACGAGCAGCACCAGCGTGCAGAAGACGACGCCCACCTCCGCGGCCGAAGCGGCGAGGCGGTCCCAGCGCTCCTCGTCGCGCCAGAGATAGAGCGCGCCCGCGAGCGCGGTCACGAAGAAGCCGAGGTAGGCGCCGAGCACGGTCGGCACGTGGACGTAGAAGATCTTCTGGATCACGCCCTGGCTGCGGTCCTCGGGCGCCTGGACCACGAGGAACGCGAAGACCACGAGCAGCGCGAGCAGGCACGCGCCCAGCGGGCGGGAGACGCGGGCGGCGGCACGTTCGATGGGGTCGGGGCTCACGCGTCTCACTCGTCGAGGACGTACTCGAAGCCGACGAACGACACTATCAGAAAGACCGCGTCCGTCACGAGCAGGAGCTGGATCGCGTCGGAGGGGACGCGCCCGCTCGCGAGGAGCTCCGCCGTGGCGCGCACCGCGCCGAGCAGCAGCGGCACGAGGAGCGGCAGCAGGAGCAGCGGGAGCATGACCTCGCGGTAGCGCGTGCGCACCGCGATCGCGGCGAAGAGCGTCCCCACGCTCGCCAGCCCCGCCGCGCCGAGCGCCGCGATCCCCGCGAGCGGGCCGGCCACGCGGCCGAGCGGCGCGTCGAAGGCGAGGGCGAAGGCGAGGGCGGTGGCGAGCTGCGCCAGGAGGATCAGGAGGAAGCTCGCCGTCGCCTTGCCGAGGAAGACGAAGCCACGGTCGCACGGCACCAGGGCGAGCCCCGAGAGGGCTTCGTTCTCGAGCTCGACGGCGAAGGCCCGGTTGAGGCCCAGGATCGCCGCGAAGACGTACGCCACCCAGAGCAGGCCCGGCAGGCCCTCGGGCGGACCGCCTCCCGGCCGCACCGGCAGGGCGAAGTGGAACACCACCACGACCAGGAGGGAGAAGAGGAGCATCGCGACGATGCGGTCGCGGCTGCGCCACTCGGAGACGAGATCCTTCCAGAGGATCGCCAGCACCGCGCTCATGCGTCGGCTGCGGCCTCGGCGAGACGCGCCAGATCGAGGGGCGCGGCGCTCGCCTGGCCCACGACGCGCCCGCGCTGGAGCACGACGGCGTGGTCCGCGAGCTCCGCGGCGCGGGCGAGGTCGTGGCTCACGAGCAGGATCGTGCGGCCGCGCTCCCGGAGCTCGCGCAGGCGCGCGGCCAGGCGCTCGGCGGAGCGGGGGTCGAGGCCCGTGAAGGGCTCGTCGAGCAGCAGGATCGGCGGGTCGTGGACCCGCGCCCGGGCGAGGGCGGCGCGCTGGGCGAGGCCGCGGGAGAGCGTCGCCGCGCGGCGCCCGGCCCAGTCTTCGAGGGCGTCCTCGGCGAGCAGCGCCTCCGCCCGCCGGCGCGGATCCGCGACGCCGTGGAGCCGGGCGGCGAAGACGAGGTTCTCGCGCACGCTGAGCTCGCCGTAGAGGAAGGTCGCGTGCGCGACGAGGCCCACCTTCGCGCGCAGCCGCCCGCGCTCCGCGCGCTCGCCCGCGATCTCGATGGACCCCGCGCTCGGCAGCGCGAGGCCCGCGAGGCAGCGCAGCAGCGTGGACTTCCCCGCGCCGTTCGGGCCCACCACCGCGAGGAGCGACGCCTCGCGCGCCTCGAGGTCCACGCCGCGCAGCGCCAGCACCGGCCCGAAGCGCTTCTCGAGCCCGCGCACCGCGACGGCGGGCGGGGTCACCCGTGCGCCTCGTGGGTCCGTTCGGGCGCGGCGAGCGCCGCTCCGCACCGGGCGCAGAAGCGATCCTCGGGTCGCGGGACGGCCGAGCACGCGGGGCACGCGGGCTCGAGGGACGGGGCGCTCGCGACCGAGGCGCTCTCGCGCGCGGCGGCGTCGCGCTCCTCGCGAAGGCACGCCATCGCCCGCGCGCGGAGCTCCTCGCGGAGCGCGCGCCAGTCGTCCTCCGCCACCTTGCCCGTCTCGTAGTCGTGGTCGAGGTCGCGGATCGCGACGACCAGCGATTCGCGCTCGCGCCGCGCCGCGGACGCCTCCGGCGCCGCGACGTCGTCCGCGGCGGGCGCGCGGCGCAGGGGCGCGCTCAGGAACAGGATCACGGCGCCGGCGCCGAGGCAGGCGAGGGCGACCGTCGCGGCCCGCGGCAGCCCGCGCCGGGGCGGGAGCGGGGCGAAGCGGATCCCCACCGTCTCGCCCGCCTCCACCTCGAAGGCCTCGAGGTGCGCGAAGCTGCGGTCGTTGCCGCGCACGGGCCGGCGGCGGTGCATGCGCGCGGAGTCCACGAGGAGGCCCGTGTCCGCCACGTAGACGCCGAGGAGCGAGACGGGCGCGGTGAACTCGCGCGCGACCTCGGCGGCCCCCACGACGGGCGGCAGCCGATAGGCGATCTCCAGCACCGACTCGCCGGCCGGCACGGGGCCGAGCACGGCGATCCCGCCGTCCGGATCGGGCTGGAGCCCGAAGTCCGGGTGGAAGCCGAGGCGCTGCGCGCCGGCGGGGAGCGGGATGCGGAGCAGCGGCGCCTCGCGATCCCCCACCACGGACGCGCTCCCCGACACCGTGAAGTGATACTCCTCGCGCGCCAGGAGAGCGGCGTCGTCGAGCTCGAAGAAGAGGCGCACCTCGGCCAGCTCGAGCGCGCCGGGGCGCCGCTCCGCCCCGGCGACCTCGAGTCCGAAGGCGATGCTCGCGCCCGGCGGGAGCGACTCGCGCGCGAAGCGACGGTAGGAGCGCCCCTCGACGTTCGCGTCCTCGGGACCCGAGAACCCGGGGGGTGGAGCCGCGCCGGAGCCCTGGACGGGCGCGAGGAGCACGAGGCGCTCCACGCCGGCGGCGAAGCGGCGGTCGAGGGAGACGCGCGCGGTGGAGCCCGGCGCCGCACCCGCCGCGGGGATCGCGTACGTGTACGCGAGCTCGTTCTCGCCGGGGTAGATCGGTCCGAAGAAGGCGAGCTCGTCGCCCGCGAGGGAGACGCCCTCCGGCACGACGCCGAGCGGCATCGCGAAGCGCTGCGCGCCGGGGGGCAGCCGCGTGGCGAAGGGGGCGCTTCCGGAGGCGCGCAGCGCGGGGGGCACGAACACCGTGGTGGTGCCCGCGTTCTCGATGTGCACGGTCTCGTTCACGGCGAGCTCGCCCCCGATCGGGTCCATGCGCACCACGACCTCGCGCACGCGCACGGCGCGCGGGTCCGCGCTCACGTCCGCGATGCGCACCTCGACCGTGCGCTCGGTCTCGCCGGCGGCGAAGCTCACGCGCTCGCCCGCGTAGGGCACGTCCGCGAAGCGCGCGCCCACCAGGTACGCGGTCGTGGGGTCGTTCGAGATGGCCTCGAACGCGAAGACGCCGCTCGCATCGCTGCGCGCGCGGCGCAGCCCGGGCGTCCCTTCGGCCGGCAGCGCGTACAGGACCACGTCCACGCCGCCCGCCGCAGCCGGCCGCTCGGGGTGGATCACGCGGCCCCGGATCGCGGCCGGGCCCGGCGGGACGTCGGGGGTCGGGGCTGCGTCCTGCGCGCGCGCCGCGGCGGCGGCGACGAGCGCCACGGCCAGGGCGCCGAGCGCGAGGGCCGCGCCGAGCGGGCGCTTCATGCGCCCGCGCGTTCGGTCGTCGGATGCGGCCACAGGAGCACGACGGCGCCCAGCACGAAGGTGGCGCCGCCGATCCAGATCCAGTTCACGAGCGGGTTGCGGTAGATCTTCACGGTGGCGGAGCCGTCGGGCTCGAGCGAGGTGAGGATCACGTAGAGATCCTCGCGCAGCGTCGAGTGGATCGACGGGATGGACGCGGGCTGCTGCTCCAGCCAGTACATGCGCTTCTCCGGCGCCATCACCGCCAGGGGGCGATCGTCCTCGAAGAGCGCCAGGCGCGCCACGGCGCCGCCGTAGTGCTGCTGGGGCAGCGGCCGCGCGGTCAGGTACTCGAGCCGGTAGCCGTTCATGCGGATCGTCTCGCCGACCCGCACGTTCTCGAGTCGCTCCTCGTTGAAGCCGGCGCCGCCGATCCCGATCACGATGAGCACCACGCCGAGGTGCACGATGTAGCCGCCGTAGCGCTGCGGATTGCGGCCGAGCAGCGCGCCGAGGGCCTGGAAGGCGTTCTCGTCCCCCTTGCGCGTGCGCACCCGGATCGCGCGCACGTACTCCTGCACCACCGTGCCGGTCACGAAGGCGCCGAGGCTCCAGAGCGCGAGCGAGTAGAAGCCGGCGCGCCCGCCGAGGACGAGCGCGAGCGCCGCGGCCGTCCCGAGCCCCGCGGCCAGCGGCCACAGGAACTGGCGCCGCAGGCTCGTGGGCGAGGCGCGCCGCCAGGCGATGAGCGGCCCCACGCCCGTCAGCAGCAGCAGGAACAGGAAGATCGGCCCGGACACCCGGTTGAAGTACACGGGGCCGAGCATGATCTGCTTGCCGGACGCCCACTCGGAGAAGACCGGGAAGAGCGTCCCGCAGAAGACCACCCCGAGGACGGACATGAAGGCCCAGTTGTTGAGCACGAAGCTCGACTCGCGCGAGAGCACCGACTCGAGGCGGTTCTCGGTGCGCAGCGCCTTGCGGCGGAAGAGCAGGACCGAGAAGTAGAGGCCCGCCGCCGCGAACACGTAGGCGAGGAAGATGTAGCCGAACCAGCCGGAGTTCGTGAAGGAGTGGACCGACTGCACGACGCCGCTGCGCGTGAGGAACGTGCCGAAGAGGCACAGCGAGTACGTGAGCCCGATCAGCACCAGGTTCCAGGTCTTCAGCATGTCGCGCTTTTCCTGGATCATGACCGAGTGCAGGTACGCGGTGGCGGCGAGCCAGGGCATGAACGACGCGTTCTCCACCGGGTCCCAGGCCCAGTAGCCGCCCCAGCCGAGCACCTCGTAGGCCCAGCGCCCGCCGAGCAGGATCCCGATGGAGAGGAAGAACCACGGGACGAGCGTCCAGCGCCGCGTGGCGCGCAGCCACGCGCTGCCGAGCTCCCCCGTCGCCATGGCCGCGAAGGCGAAGGAGAAGGGCACGACGAAGCCCACGAAGCCCGTGTAGAGCATCAGCGGGTGGATCATCATGACCGGGTGCTGGAGCAGCGGGTTGAGCCCGTTCCCGTCGGACAGCACGTCCCCGGGCGCGAGGCGCTCGAAGGGGTTCGTGACGAAGTTCAGCAGCACGAGGAAGAAGGCCGCGTTGGCCAGCAGCATCGTGCACACCCACGGGACCAGGCGCGCCGATGTGCGCCGCGAGGCCCCGACCGCCGCGGCGCCGTACGCGGTGAGCATCCAGAGCCACAGCAGCAGCGAGCCCGCCTGCCCGCCCCACAGCGCGGCCAGCCGGAACTGGAGCGCCATGCTGCGCGCGGAGTGCGAGGCCACGTACTCGAGGGAGTAGTCGTGGGTCGCGAAGGCGTGGAAGAGCGCGAGCATGGCGAGGCTCGCGAGGGCGAAGACGAGCAGCACGCAGCGCTGCGCGACCCGCGACCAGTCCGCGCGCTCGCGCCAGCCGGCGAACGCGCCCGCGCCCGCGCCGAGCGCCGCCACCGCGAGGGCGAGGAGCAGGGCGAGCGAACCGAGATCCGACACGTTGGACTCCTAGCGCCGCGCGCCGGGACGCGAGCGGCGCGCTCGCGCGCACGGCGCGGCGCCCCGCCTCACAGCAACCCGCGGGCCTTCGACTCGAACTTCGAGGGGCACTTCGCCAGCACGTTCGTGGCGTGGAAGGCCCCGGGGCCGAGCTCGCCCTCCACCACCACCTCGGCGCCGTCCTTGAAGAGGTCCGGGGTCTCGAGGCTCGCGTACACCACGGGGAGCGCGTTCGCCGCGCTCCCCCCGGCGTGGGGCGGATCGTTCTGCACCCGGAAGCGGACCACGCGCGCCGGCACGTCGCGCTCGATGCTCCCGGGCGCGACGTAGCCGTGCACCCGCGCGGGGCCCGAGACGGCGCCCGCGGCGTGGAACTCGTCGAGCGTCTGGTAGTAGACGAAGCTGGCAGGCTCCTCGAGGTTGCTCGAGGCGTACCAGCCGAGGAGCGTCGCCACGAGGAGCGCTCCGATCGCGATCTGGATTCCCTTGGACACGAGACTCCCGGTAGGGCTCAAGCTATCACCCGTCCCCGGCTGCGTCAAAACGGTCACGAGCCAAAACTGCGCGGTTTTCCGAGGAGTTGCGCCGGAGCCGCGCTTGACACACCCGAGGGGCGCGGCTAACCGGGCGACATGCCTCGCGCGATGAGCCAGCGCACCCGGGAGATCGAGCCCTTCCTCGCCATGGAGGTGCTCGAGCGCGCCTTCGCCCTGGAGCGGGCCGGGGCCAAGATTTGTCACCTGGAAATCGGCGAGCCGGACCTGCCGCCGCCCCCCGAGGTGGTGGAGGCCTGCGTCGCGGCGCTGCGCGGCGGCGAGACCCACTACACCGACAGCCGTGGCCTCGCCGAGCTGCGCGAGGCGATCGCGCGCGAGAAGGGCGCACGCGCCGGCGTCGCCATCGACCCCGGGCGCGTGCTCGTCACGAGCGGGACCTCCCCCGCGATGCTCCTCGTCTTCTCGCTGCTCGTGGATCCGGGGAGCGAGGTGGTGGTCGGGACCCCGCACTACCCGTGCTACCCGAACTTCATCCGCTTCTGCGGCGGCGTGCCCGTCTTCGTGCCCACGGACCCCGAGCGGGGCTACGCCCTCGATCCCGGCGCCGTGCGCGCGGCCATCACGCCGCGCACCCGCGCCGTCGTGCTGTCCTCGCCCGCGAACCCCACCGGCGCGGTGCAGAGCCCCGAGACGGTGCGCGAGCTCGCGACCCTCGGTCTGCCCCTCGTCTCGGACGAGATCTACGACGGGCTCGTCTACGACGGGGCGAAGGTCACCTCGGCCCTCTCCGTCTCCCAGGAGGCCTTCGTCCTCGACGGCTTCTCCAAGCGCTACGCCATGACGGGCTTCCGCCTCGGCTTCGTGATCGCGCCCGAGCCCGCGCTGCGCCCGCTCCAGATCCTCCAGCAGAACCTCTTCATCTCGGCGAACCACTTCGTGCAGCGCGCGGGGATCGCGGCGCTCGAGCGCGGCGCGCCCACGCTCGAGGCCATGCGCGCCGCGTACAACCGCCGGCGTCATCTCCTCGTCGCGGGCCTGCGCGAGCTCGGCTTCGGCGTGCCGCGGCTCCCCCTCGGCGCGTTCTACGTCTTTGCCGACGCGCGCGCCTTCGGCGCGGACTCGCGCCGGCTGGCCTTCGACCTCCTGGAGAACGCCCACGTGGCGGCCACGCCCGGCGTGGACTTCGGCGCGGCGGGGGAGGGCTGGCTGCGCTTCTCGTACGCCGCCTCCGACGGCACGATCGCCGAGGCGCTCGAGCGCCTCGCCCGCGCCCTCCCGCGCCGCGCATGAAGGCGACGCGCGCCGAGCTCGAGGCGAGCGCGGCGGGTCCGGAGGGATTCCCGAGGCAGGCGCTCCCCGAGGTGGCGCTGCTCGGCCGCTCGAACGTGGGAAAGTCCACGTTGCTGAACGCCCTCGTCGGGCGGCGCCGGCTCGCCCATACGAGCCGCACGCCGGGGAAGACGCGCCTCGCGCACTTCTACCGCGTGGAGCGCGCCGGCCGCCGGCTGCGCCTCGTGGACCTCCCGGGCTACGGCTTCGCGCGCGTGGCGCGCAGCGAACGCGCCCGCTGGCGCGAGCTCGTGGAGGACTACCTCGGCGCGCGGCCCGACCTGCGCGTGGCGGTCCTGCTCGTGGACGCGCGCCGCGATCCCGGCGAAGACGAGGAGCTCCTCCTCGCCTGGCTCGCGGAGCGCGGCGTGCCGAGCGTGCTCGCGCTCACGAAGATCGACGAGCTCCCGGCGTCGCGGCGCAACCCACGACGGAGCGAGCTCGCGGGCGCGCTGGGCCTGCCCGACGAGCGCGCCGTCGCGACCTCGGGCTCGAGCGGCGAGGGGGTCGACGCGCTCTGGCGCACCCTCTCGCGCTTCCTCTAGGTTCCTCCCTCGCGGTGGAGGGGATCGCGCGTCGCATGCTGAGGGCGGCCTTGTGCGCGGGCGTGGCGTGGCCGGCCGCGGCCGCCGCGCAGGCCCCGGGCTCGGCCCTCGCGGAGCTCGCGTCGCGGGCGGAGCTCGTTGGCACGGCCCGCGTCGAGTGGGCGTTCGGCCTCTCGGACGCGGAGAGCCAGAAGCTCGAGCTCGTGCTCGAGCCGGAGCTCGAGCTGGAGCTGCCCGCGGGCCTCGATCTCACGGCCGTGGGGCGCCTGCGCGCCGACGCCTTCGACGAGCTCGAGCCCGGGGCGCCGACGCAGCACGAGCGCTCCGTGATCTCGCGCCGCGCGCTGGTCGGCGACCGCGTGGACCTCGAGCTGCGCGAGCTCTACGTGGAGGGCGAGGTCGGGCGCGCGCTCTTCACGCTGGGCAAGCAGCAGATCGTGTGGGGCCGGGCCGACGGCCTGAAGGTCCTCGACGTGGTGAATCCCCAGGACTTCCGGGAGTTCATCCTCCCCGACTTCGACGAGTCGCGGATCCCGCTCTGGGCCGTGAACACGGAGGTCCCGCTCGGAGAGTTCGCCCTCCAGCTCGTGTGGCTCCCGGACCCGACCTTCCACGACCTGCCCGAGGAGGACGCGCTCTTCGCGTTCACGTCCCCGGAGCTCATCCCCTCCGCCCCCCCCGGCGTCCCGGTGACGCAGCGCAGCGTCGATCGGCCCCGAGAGTTCATCCGCGACTCCGACGCCGGCGCGCGCCTCTCGACCTCCCTCGGCGGCTTCGACCTCACGCTCAACTACCTCTGGCACTACGACGACGAGCCCGTGCTGTTCCGCGAGATCCTCGCGGAGCCCACGGGCCCGCGCGTCGTCGTCGCGCCGGGCTACGAGCGCACGCAGCTCGTGGGCGCGACGTTCGCCAATGCCTTCGGCGAGCTCACCGTGCGCGGCGAGCTCGGCTTCTCGATCGACCGCTTCTTCCCGACCGAGGACCCCGCCGACCCCGACGGCGTCGTGCGCGCGAACGAGCTGGACTGGGTGCTGGGCCTCGACTGGTACGGGCTTCGCGAGACCCTGCTCTCGGTGCAGCTCTTCCAGACGCGGCTCTCCCGGGATCCGGCGGGCATGATCCGCGACGAGTTCGCGACGAACGTGACGTTCCTGGCGCGCCGTGAGTTCCGCAACGACCGGGTGGCGGCGCAGCTCGCCTGCATCCACGGCGTGGACCACGGCGACGGCCTGGCCCGGGCGCGCGTCGGCTTCGAGCTGCGCGAGGGGCTCGAGCTCTTCGCGGGGCTCGACGTCTTCTACGGCTCCGAGCGCGGGGTGTTCGGCGAGTTCGACCACAACGACCGCCTCGTCGTGGGCTTCGAGATCGGCCTGTGAGGCGGCTCGCCGCGCTCCTCGCCGCCGCCGCGCTCACTGCCGCCGCGCGCGGCGAGCCCGCGCCCCGGCCGGAAGGGGTCGAGGTGGCGCGTCGCATCAACGCCCGGGACGAGGGCCGCCACGTGTCGCGGACGGCGCGCTGGGAGCTCGTGGATCGCCAGGGGGGCCGGCGCACGCGGGAGACGCGCGTATTCCGCAAGACCGACGCCGCGGGCAAGCGCAGCGTCCTCTTCTTCCTCGCGCCGCAGAACCTGCGCGACACGGCGTTCCTCACCGTGGACTTCGCCGAGCCCGGGCGCGAGGACGACCAGTGGCTCTACCTCCCCGCCGCGCGCAAGGTGCGGCGCGTCTCCGCCACGGACCGCGGCGAGTCGTTCCTGGGCTCGGACCTGAGCTACGAGGACGTGAAGCTCGAAACCCAGGTCGGTCTCGGCGACTACCGCTGGACGACGCTGGGCGAGGAGGAGGTCGATGGGCGCGCCTGTCTCGCGGTGGAGGCCGTGCCCGTGGACGAGAAGACCGCGCGGGAGCTCGGCTACGGCCGCGTCCTCCTGAGCGTGGACGCGGAGCTCTGGATGGTGCGCCGGGCCGAGTACTGGGACCCCGGCGGGCGCCCGCTCAAGACCGCGCACCTCACCGACATCCGGCTCGTGGACGGCATCTGGACCGTGCACCGCGTCGAGGTGGCGAACGCGGTCACGGGTCACCGCACGATCCTCAGCTTCCACGACGTGGACTACGCGAGCCCCGTCGACGACGACCTCTTCACCGAGCGCGCGCTCGTGCGCGGCGTGCCCTGAGGAATCCGCTGGTCCGGGCTGGGGGTGGCTGCTAGCGTGCCTCGGGTCATGGGAAGCCGGGGCGCCGTCCTCGCCGTGGGGGTCGCACTCCTCCATCTGCTGGGTGCCCTCGCGCCTTCTCTCGCGGCCCGAAGTCGACCATCGGACGCACACCGCCTCGCCGCCGCCGAGCACGTCGAGCGCCACGCGGCGAGCGTCGCCCGGGCGGATCGCCACGAGCGTCACGCCGGCTCGCCGTGCCACGCGCAGGAGGCGTCCGGCCCGGAGCGCAACGTCCCCGGCCCGATCCTGGGTGCGCGCTGCCCCTGCGGCTGCGGGGGATCGCCCGGTACCGTCTCCGGCCACGCCGGGTCGGGTCCGGCGCTCCTTGCGTCTGCGCCCGCCCTCGAGGTGAGGCCCGTGCGGGGGGCGCTCGCGCCGCCGGTGCGTCGACTTCCCGCTCCGCTCCCGCGCTCCGTCGATCACGTCCCCCTCTCCGCCTGACCCGCGCGTTGCGTTGCGAGGCGAACGCCGCCCGGCGGTCGTCCGCCCCGGCCCATCCCCGAACTCCGATCCGCGCGCTCGGATCCACGAGGACGTGTCATGTTCCGCCGTCTCCACGGCGCGGCGCTTGGCGTCGCGCTCGCGTTCGGTTCGCTCGCCGCTGCCCGGCCGGCTTCAGCCTGCTCGGTCTGCCTGGCGGGCGACCCTCTCTTCTCGACGCAGGGTGCGAGCGCCCAGCAGACGGGGGACTTCTCGGCCTACTTCCAGGTCCAGGGCTTGCGCAAGTCGAGCGGTGCACTTTCTCACCATGGGGAGGAGGAGCCCGGCGACGGGATGGGGACGGAGCAGCACGAGGAGGCTGAGGCAGGCGACGACAAGGGCCGCAGCGAGCGTCTCGACCTCTACCTGAGCTGGACCCCCCTCGACCGGACCACGCTCACCCTCGATCTTCCGTTCGCGTTCAACCGGATCGTCGAGACGGAGGGCGACGAGCGCACCCGCTCGACGCTCGCTGGCTTCGGCGACGCGTCCCTCACCGGAAGCTTCGTCCTCTGGCGCGACCGCGAGGTGCTGCCCGCCACCTGGATCGAGGCCCGGGGCCTGGTGAAGGCGCCCACGGGGCGCGACGACGAGGAGGTGGACGGGGAGCGCGACATCCACCTCCAGGTGGGCACGGGCTCCTGGGACTTCGGGGCGGGGCTCGCCGCGACGCGGCGCCTCGCCTGGGGCTCGCTCTACGCGAGCGCCTTCTACCGCGAGAACACGGAGGGTGCGCTCGACTACGAGTACGGCGACGCGATCCTCGCGAACGCGGCCGTGGAGGTCCCCCTTGGCCACGCGCTCGGGAGCGCGCGGCTCGCGCGGCTCACCACGGGCTTCGAGCTGAACTTCCGCTACGCGGAGGCAGACCGGGCGGACGGCGAACGGTTCGACGACAGCGGCGGCGCCATTCTCTACGCGGCGCCGTCGCTCCGCGTGCGGCTCCCCGAGCTCCGCGCCGAGGCGCCTCCGTCCCTGCGCTTCGCCGTGCAGCTGCCCCTCACGCAGGCGTGGCTCCACGGCGAGCAGAGCGAGAAGGAGGTCTGGTCCGTGGGTCTGCTGGTGCCGTTTTGAGCTCCGCCCGGGTGCGCCGTTGGACCCGCCCGCGCCGCCTGCCGACCCTCGCAGGCGCCGGTCTCGCGGGCCTCCTCCTGGCGGCGGGAGGCGACGCTCCCCTCGAGCTCGAGACGCTCTCGGGGGAGCGCGTGCAGATCGCCCTCGATGCGGAAGAGGCGGCCCTCGTCGTCCACTTCTGGGCCGTCTGGTGCGTGGAGTGCGCCACCGAGCTCCCCGCCCTCGATCGCGCCGCGCGACCCTGCTCGGGGCGCGGCGTCGAAGTCGTCACCGTGAACGTGGGGGACGACCCCGGGGCGATCGCGCGCTTCCTCGCGGAGCGGCCGCTTCGACTGCGCGTGCTCCGGGATCCGGAGGGGGACGTCTGGCGCCGCGTCGCGGGGCGAGGCCTCCCGGCGAACCTCGTCGTCACCCGGGAGGGCCGGCGCGCGGAGCTCGGGCCCCGGGACGCGGAGGGGTGGGAGGAGCGGCTC
>DASRUS010000215.1:0-9257 GCA_035687825.1 Myxococcota bacterium
CGCCAGCGTGATCCCGAGCTGCGTCGCCGCGATGGAGTCGTCGAGGCGTTCGATGGCGCGCTGGGCCGCCTCGGCGCCCCGCCGCCCCGCCGCCCGCCAGAGCTTGATCTGGCTGCGGCGCACCGCCACGAGGGAGAACTCGGTGGCGACGAAGTAGGCGTTGGCGAGCACGAGGACGAAGACGGCGAGGAGGCCGAGGCTTGGCCAGAAGAACTCCGGTCTCATGTCCACCTCCGTGCGCGCGAGGGTATCGCACCGCTGCGGGGGAGGTGCGCGCGGCAAGCACCGCGCGGCGGGCGCCGCAGACGCGCGCGCGTCAGGCGGCTCCGCCGAGGCGCGCCTGCACGGCTTCGTTCACGAGCTTGCCCTCGTGCGTGAGGAGCGGCGCGCGCGTGAGCTCGTCGGAGAGGTCGAGCGCGAGCTGCGCCTTCGGTGCGAGGTGGCGCAGGAACGCGCTCACGTTGCGCGCGTACATCTGGCTCGCGTGCAGCGGCGCCTCGCTCGGCAGGTTCGTGGGTCCGAGGATCGTGACGCCGTTCTCGATCACGACGCGGTCCGCCTGCGTGAGCGGGCAGTTGCCGCCCTGCTCCGCCGCGAGGTCCACGAGCACCGAGCCGGGGCGCATGCCCCGCACGGCCTCGGGCTCCACCAGCACGGGCGCCCGGCGGCCCGGGACGAGCGCGGTCGTGATGACGACGTCGGCCGCGCGCACGCGCTCGCCCAGGAGCTCGCGCTGCTTGCGATAGAACTCCTCCGACTGCGCCTTGGCGTAGCCGCCCTTGTCCTCGGAGTCGGCGGTCTCGAGCGCGAGCTCGACGAAGCGAGCGCCCACGCTCAGCACCTGCTCCTTCGCCGCGGGGCGCACGTCGTAGGCCTCGGTCACCGCGCCGAGGCGCTTGGCGGTGGCGAGGGCCTGGAGCCCCGCGACGCCGGCCCCGACCACGAAGACGCGCGCCGCGGAGAGCGTGCCCGCCGCGGTCACGAGCATCGGGAAGATCTTCGGGAGCACGCTCGCGCCGAGGAGCACCGCGCGGTAGCCCGCGATGGTGGCCTGGGAGGAGAGCGCGTCCATCGCCTGGGCGCGGGTGATGCGCGGCATGAGCTCCATGGCGAAGGCGGAGACGCCGCGCGCGGCGAGCTTCGCCGCGAGCTCGGGCTCGTCGAGGGGGCGCAGGAAGCCCAGCAGGATCGAGCCGGGGCGCAGGAGATCCACCTCGTGGCGCCCGTCCAGCGCGCGCGGCGGGCGCACCTTCACCACGAGGTCGGCGGAGGCGAGGAGCGCCGCGGCGTCGGGCGCGAGGCTCGCGCCCGCGTCGCGGAACAAAGCGTCCGGGAAGCCGGCGGCCGCGCCCGCCCCGGTCTCCACCGCGACCTGGAAGCCGTCCTTCACGAGCGCGCGCACCACTTCGGGAACGAGCGCGACCCGGCGCTCACCCGGCGCGGTCTCCTTCGGCACTGCGATCATCACGGGTCGCTGCGCTCCGCCTCACCCGGGAGCGGCACTCCCCCCCGAGTCGAGCGCGCACTATACGTCAAGCAGGGGGAGTCTTCATGGGTCGCGGAGCGAGCGCGGAACGGGTGCGACGCGGCGCATCCCGAGCGTTGGTGGAGCGCCTGGGCGGACATCCCGCCGCGCGCTGGGGAATCGACCTCGATCGCGAGGAGGGGCGGCGGGCGTGGCTCGCGGCGGCGTTGCTGCTCGCGGGCCGGGGAGGCGAAGCGCGCGCCGACGCCGCGCTCGCGGCCCTGGCGGGCGTGGGAGGCTCCGATCTCGGGGACTCCGCTCACGTTCCGCTCGCTGCGCGCGCCCGGGGCGCTTGCCGCGCGACCCTCGCGCACGCCGATCCCGCGGGCGTGTGTCGCGCGCTCGAAGCCGCGCGGATCGCGGACGCGGAGGCCGTCGCGGCGCGGCTCGTGCGAGCCGGTCGCGCGCTCGCGGATCGGCACGCGGGCTCCCTGGACGCGCTCGCGCGCGGAGCGCTCGACCTCGAAGAGCTCGCGACGCGGATCGCGAGGCTCGCGCCGGGCTTCGGCGCGGCCACGATCGCGCGCTTCCTGCGCCCGTTGCGCGCGGTGTGGCCCGCGGCGCGCGAGGTCCCGCTCGCGCCTGCGGCGCGCGCGGCCGCGCTCGACCTCGGCTGGCTCGCGGAGGGCGAGGACGAGGACGGCGAGCCCGCGGCGCTGCGCGCCGCCCTGGCGGGCGATCCCGACGCGCCCGCGTTCGCCGACGTGGAGGCGGCGCTCGAACGGCTCGGGACCGAGGCGTGCCTGCGCGGGAGGACCGAGCGCTGCCCCCTCGCCGACGCCTGCCCGCGGCGGAGCTGAGGTTCAGCTGCAGTGCGCTTCGCTGCAGCCGCCCGCGAACTCGGCGTCCACCTCGAGGCCGCCCCGCCCGCGCACGAGCACCGCCATGCCCTTGCAGCCCTCGCGGAAGACCGTGATGCCCTTCAAGCCCCGCCGCCACGCCGTGGTGTAGATCTCCGCGATCTCCTCGGGGGTGGTCTCGGCGGGCAGGTTGATGGTCTTCGACACCGCGTTGTCCACGTGGCGCTGGAACGCCTCCTGGATGCGCAGGTGCGCCTCCGGCGCGATGTCGGACGCGATGGGGAAGAGGCGGCGGATCGGCTCGGGCACCGCGCGGATGCCGCGCACCGAGCCCTTGGCGCGCACCTCCTCCACGAGGTCCGCGCTCCAGGCGCCGGCCCGGCGCAGCGCGACCTCGAAGCGCTGGTTCGTCTCCGCGAGCGTCTCGCCGTCGAGGACGTGGCGCACGAAGGCGAGGGCGAAGAAGGGCTCGATCCCGCCCGCGCAGGCCGCCAGGATCGAGAGCGTGCCGGTGGGCGCGATCGACGTCACCGTGGCGTTGCGCCGGCGCAGGCCGCGCGCCGCCAAGCGCGAGCCGGGCCAGTGCGGGAACACGCCCCGCTCCTCCGCCAATCGCTCGGACGCCGACCCGGCGCGCGCGCGGATGCGCGCCATCAGGCCGTCCGCGACCTTCGCGGCCTCGGGCGAGTCGTAGGGGACGCCGAGCTCGACGAGGAGGTCCGCGAAGCCCATCACGCCGAGGCCGATCTTGCGGTTGCCGCGGGTCTGCTCCGCGATCTCCGGGAACGGGTAGCGGTTCACCTCGATCACGTCGTCGAGGAAGCGCACGCCGAGGTCCACCGCCGCGTCGAGGCGCTCCCAGTCGATGGCGCCGTCCCGCACGAAGGCGTCGAGGCGGATCGACCCGAGGTTGCAGCTCTCGTGCGGGAGCAGCGGGAGCTCGCCGCACGGGTTCGTCGCCTCGAGCTCGCCGAGCGCCGGCGTCGGGTTGTCCCGGGCGATGGCGTCGAGGAACAGCACGCCCGGGTCGCCGCTCGCCCAGGCGTTGCGGGCGATCTCGGCCAGGAGCTCCCGAGCGCGCACCGAGCGCACGACGGCTCCGTCCTGGGGGTTCACGAGGTCGAGGGGGCCGTCGGCCTCCACCGCGCGCCAGAACGCGTCCGTCGTGGAGACGGAGAGGTTGAAGTTGCGCAGGCGCTCGGGATCCGACTTCACGCGCGCGAACTCCAGGATGTCGGGATGGTCCACGCGCAGCACGCCCATGTTCGCGCCGCGCCGGCGCCCGCCCTGCTTCACCACGGAGGTCGCCACGTCGAAGACGTTGATGAACGAGACGGGGCCCGAGGCCACGCCGTGCGTGCGCTGCACGAGGCCGCCCGCGGGACGCAGGTGCGAGAACGAGAAGCCGGTCCCGCCGCCGGACTGGTGGATCAGCGCCATGCGCTTCACCGACTCGAAGATGCTCTCCAGCGAGTCGTCCACCGGCAGCACGAAGCAGGCCGAGAGCTGGCCCAGGAAGGTCCCCGCGTTCATCAGGGTGGGGCTGTTGGGCAGGAACTCCCGCGCGTGGATGGCGCGGAAGAACGCCTCCCCCGCCGGCCCGGGCGGCGCCCCGAAGGCGGCCTCGCCCTCCGCCACCCCGTGCGCCACGCGGCGGACGAGCCCCTCCCAGCTCTCGAGGATGCGCCCCGTCGCGTCGCGCAGCAGATAGCGGGCCTCGAGCACGTGTCGCGCGTTGTCGGAGAGCTCGCTCATGGCGCAGATGGTAGGATGCCCGAGGGCAGAGGCCATGGGTAGGCGGAGCTGTTCCTCGGATGGAACTCCGGCTTGCACCGGTACGAGGTCCAGCTCGGGGGGCGGTGGAAACTCTACCTAGTTCTCGAACTTCCGGAACAGGACACTCGGCGTGATGCCCACCTCGCGGAGGCCGGCGGGCCTGGAGGCAGACGAACGGTGTCGCGCCGAGGCTCACCGCCTCGCTGCGAATCGCGTCGAATCCGACCTCGGCGAGGAGCTTCTCCACCTCGAGCGCTGATCGCAGCGAATACACCGACGCCGGGAGCGCGGCGCGCGCATCCGGTGAGTCCGGCCGGAAGGCCAATACGAGCCGCCCGCCCGGCCGCAGCACACGGCGGATCTCCCCCAGCTCGCGCCGCGGGTCGGGCCAGAAGTAGAGCACGTGGACGGCGAGCGCGGCGTCGAAGCGGGCGTCTGCGAAGGGGATCCGGGCCGCGTCGGCCTGGCGCAGCTCGGCCCGCCCGCGTGCGATCGGGGCGCGCAGCCGCCGCGAAGCCAGGCGAAGCATGACGTCCGAGGGATCGATCCCGGCCACGAAGCCGTCCTCGGCCTGCCGCGCCAACGCGCCGAGCGTGCGGCCGTGCCCGCAGCCGACTTCGAGAATGGCTTCGTGACGCCTGACCCCCAGACACCGGACGGCGACGCGGTTGGCCCTGGCCGTCTCGAACGCCATCACGCGCGCGACGATCTGCCCGAGCCAGCCCGAGGGACGGCGCGACTGGCGCGCGATCCACTCAGGCTTCATCGGAGCGGCCTCGCTCGCGCAGCAGCGCGCGAAGACCGAGCCAGTAGGTGACGCAGGCCCCCACGATCGAGCCGGCAAAACCCAACGTGAGCTCGTTCACGCCGGCGATGCAGCTCTGGGGAATCATCACGCCATAGCCCATGATGGCGGTCGGGACGACGAAGCCGATGAGGGGCACGAAGTGGCGCAGCGTCAAGCGGCTTCCCGGCATTGCATCTCCCTTCCCACCCGGATCCAGGTTGTCGTGCGGCCCAAGAGCTCGATGCCCAGATAGCCGCGCAGCCGGAGACGGTCGGTCCCGTCCATCCGCAGGACTGCGCGGTAGGTGCGACCGCTCGTCGGATCGTAGATCTCGCCGCCCGTCCATTCGTGACGGTCACCGTCGGAGGGACGCAGGTCCTGGAGCAGGTCGATCCCGATCAGACTGCGTTTGCGCAGCGCGGGATCGGGGTTCTCTGCATCGCGGACGAGGCAGCCGTTTTCGTCGAGCGGGGAGCGGAGCCATACGACACGCCCACACAACGCGTCGACGCACCGCGTGATCTCGACCTGCGCGGCCCCGCCCTCCGCCCACCACAGGCCGGTGGGATCGGCGGCGCGGACGACGGGCGCCGCGAGAAGCGAGACGAAGAGAGGCGCGAGGGCCCATGCACGGCGCATCGCTCAGGGCCTCTCGAGCGCGGGCACGCCCTGCCGCGGCCGGCTCGGCTCTCGCGGAACATCGCGTCCGCCGAGCTTCATGCCGGTCAGGAAGCGCACCGGACCGAAGGGACGCACCGCGAAGTGATAGAGCGCGAGCGTCAGCGCGACCGAGCCGAACAGGAGCAGACTGAATTTGGCCGCGACGCCGAGCGGCAGCTGCACCACCGCATAGCCGAGGAAGACGATCACGGGTTGGTGGAGCAGATAGATCGGGAATGCGGACTCCGTCAGGTAGCCGAGGCGAGGCCCCGAGCGCGTGATCCGCGCGCGAGCGAAGCCCAGCAGCGCCACCACGAAGCACCAGCCAGCGATGGCGGTACCCGCCAGCACGACCGACGTCGACTCGAAGACGCCAAGGACCGCGGCGAGCAGGCCTCCGGTCGCGGCCAGCCCGACGGTCAGCGCCCGCCGCCACTCCCGTCGGATCCGATCCTCGAGCGCCGGATGCAGGGCCAGGAGGAAGCCACAGACGAGGAACGTGGCGAAGAACGAGACGCTGGCCCAGTCGTTGTACAGGTTGTACGGGCCGGGGAATCTCTCGCGTAGGCTCAGCTGGATGCCGGTGAGCGGAAGGATCGGGAGATAGATCCACAGCCCTGACGGACGCGTAAACGCCCCGCGCGAGCGGATCAGCCACACGAAGACCGGCAGCAGCACGAGCGTGAGCGCGAGCAGGTAGGCCAGGAACCAGAGATGCGACCATGTGAAGCGGTCGAGGTCCGAAAAGAAGCTCGGCAGGAACTCCACGAAGCTCTCGTCGAACGGCTCGGCGCGCGGAAGGTCGATGGGTATCACGGAGCGAAAGCTCTGCTGGAGCTCCTCGCTCACCCACAGCCCGCGATGGTTGAGGTCGAAGCCCGAGCGCAGCTCCAGGTACTTGATGCCGGGGGCGAGCAGACAGCAGCCCGCCACGAGAGGGATCGCCAGCTTGGATCCCCGCTCGCGCAGGAAGGCGCCGACGCCTCGCGTGCGGAGCGATGCGGCGGCCGACCAGCCGGCGAGGAGGAAGAAGAGCGGCATGTGCCACAGACCGATGAAGCCGCACAGGATGAGGAAGGCGAGGCTCACCTCGTCGTTTCGCACGTGATAGAAGGGCGCGGGGTTGAAGACCATTCCCACGTGGAAGAGGAAGAGCAGGTAGCACGCGAAGATGCGCAGGACGTCGAGATCGGGGCGGCGGTCGGCCGCGACGGTGGTCATGCAGTCGGCTCCTTTTTGAGCGCGCGTGTGACGAAGGCGACGACGGCGTTCTCGGCGACTCGCTCGTCTACGGCTTGGGGCGCTGGATCCCAGTGTCGGTGGACGGCCCAGAACACCACCGTCTCGAGGACCATCCGAGCCGCGACCGCCACATCCTCGACGGCCGCGAGATGCCCCCGGCGGAGTCGGTCCTCGAGATAGCGTCGCAGCAGCTCGAGGGCGCCCTCGCGTCCGGTTCCGTACCAGGCGGCCGCGAGCTCCGGGTGGTCCGACGAGCAGCGGTCGAGGAGCTTGATGCCGATGCGATGGCGGGCGAGAAGCGCGTAGAGCTCGTGGACGATCTCCGCGAGCTCGCGATCGATGTCGGTGACGCGCCGGCGTTCGAGCGCGGCGGAGAGGGCGGGGAGCGCGGCGCTGCGCGCGACGCGCTTGCGCACCATCTCGAGCGTGGCTCCCGGGGCTGGCGTGGGCACGGGAAGCGCTTGCGGCAGCTCGATCCGCTCGTCGCTGTCTGCGTGTCGCAGCACCGCGTCGAAGAGCGCCTCCTTGCTCTCGACGTAGAGGTAGACGGTGCCCTTTGCGACGCCCATGCGCGCCGCCACGTCGGCCATCTGCGTGCGGCGGTAGCCCTGCTCGAGGAAGACGGCGGTGGCCGCCTCGATCAGGTCGTGGAAGCGATCCTTCGGGATGCCGCGCGGCATGGCCGCATGATACATGACCGATCAGGTCAGTCAATGACCAAATCAGTCATTTTTTGAGAATCCCCCAGGGGATGAACGCCAGGGGCCCGCCGGGTCCGGTCCGTTAGACTGCGCGCCCCGGAGGCGACCCGTGAGCGAACCCCGCAGCATCCGCAAGAAGACCGGCCACTTCCTCGAGGACTTCCGTCCCGGCCAGGTGTTCCGCCACAAGGGCGGCAAGACCGTGACCGAGGGTCTCTTCACGACCTTCACCGAGTTCGCGATGACGACGAACCCCCTGGCCAAGAACGCGCGCTACGCACGGGCCTACGGCTTCGAGGGTCTCGTCTGCCCGCCGGGCCTCGCCATGCTCGTGGCCTTCAGCCAGACCGTGGAGGACGTCTCCGAGAACGCGCGCGCGAACCTCGAGTACCTCGACATGCGCTTCGGCGCGCCGGTCTACGTGGGCGACACCCTCGAGGTGGAGACGAAGGTGATCGGCGTGCGGCCCTCCACGAGCCGCCCGAACCTGGGGATCGTCCACGTGCAGTCCACCGCGCGCAAAGATGTCGGCGGACGCGACGAGGCGGTGGCGCTCACCTGGCAGCGCAAGGTGCAGGTCTACAAGGACGACGAGTCGGCGGAGGTGCACGAGGGCGAGGTGGAGCCCGACCGCGTCGAGTGCGAGCTCTGGCTCCCCCCCTGCGACCCGGGGCGCGACTACAAGGCGCTGGCGCACCTCTCGAACCCCGACACCTACTTCGAGGACTTCGAGCCCGGCACGCGCATCGAGCACTCCCGAGGGCGCACCATGACCTCGGAGCACATCCACCTGACCGCCGTGCTGGACAACACGAGCCAGGTGCACTGCAACCAGTTCATGATCGACCAGAACCCGGAGCAGTACGTCGGGGGGCGGCTCATCATCTTCGGCGGGATCCCCTTCGTGCTGTGCCTCGGCCTCTCCTGCCCGGACGTGGGGGACAACGCCCTGGGCGATCTCGTCTACACCACGGGGCGTCACACGGCGCCGCTCTTCGCCGGCGACACGGTCTTCGCCGCCACCGAGATCCGGGGCAGGCGCGACCACCCGCGCCGCGCCGACCTCGGGATCCTGGAGACGCGGCTCCTCGGCCACAAGTTCGAGCGCGACGCGGAGGCCCGCTCCGGGGAGGCGCCGGCGGGCTGGAAGAAGACGCCCATCTTCGAGCTCGACCGCGAGCTCGTGGTGAAGCGGCGCAGCCACTACGCGTGAGCCGGGTGGGCGGCAGGCCGCTGCGCCGCTCCACCGGATCAGCGCGCTCATGGCCTGCACCGGACACGGCTCGAGGCTATCGAATGGCGACGAAGTCGGTGAACGTGACGGAGCTGAAGAACCGGCTCTCCCACTACCTGCGCCTCGTCCGGCGCGGCCAGTCGATCCTGGTGCGTGACCGCGACCGCGTGATCGCGCGCATCGAGCCGGCGGCCGACCGGGATGCCGCGGCGGGGGACGACGCCCAGCGCCTCGCAGCGCTGGAGGAGCGCGGCATCCTGCGCCGCGCCCGGGGCTCGTTCTCGCGCGAGGCCCTCACGCGAAGACCCCGGGTGAAGCGCGACCTGCTGGCCGCGCTCCTGCGCGAGCGCGAGGAGACGCGTTGAGGTTCTGGGAGCAGCTCCGCCACCCGCTCACGCGCGCGGCGCGGGGCGCTGCTTCGGCAGCGTGATCAGGAACTCGGCCCCCGCGCCGGGCTCGGAGTGCGCCTCGATGGATCCGCCGTGCGCCTCCACGAGCTTCTTCGTGAGCGCGAGCCCGAGGCCCGTGCCGT
>DASRUS010000216.1:0-2893 GCA_035687825.1 Myxococcota bacterium
GCGCTGGATCGAGCGCCGCGCGCTCACGAGCGAGCGCCTGACGCGCCTCTACCTCGAGCGGATCGCGAAGCTCGGTCCGCGCCTCGAGTGCGTCGTCACCGTGACCGCCGAGCACGCCCTCGCCCAGCGACTCCTCGCGCCCGAGGGCTTCGCGAGCCCCCTCGCCGCGCCGCTCCGGGCGGAGCTCGCCCGCCCGCTCTACGTGCTCGTCGTGCGCTCCGACGCTCCCGGCGCGTTCGACGCCATCGTCGCGAAGCTGGACCGCGCGCCCGAGTCGTTCGAGCCCGTGTACCGGACCGAGGGCGCGGCGATCTACCGGTTGCGCGAGGGCGCGGGGGACCCGGAGGCGCTGCGCGCCAGCCCGCGCCCGGGCGAGCGTCGGGCGCCACGGGTGCGCGACCGCCGGGCGCGCCCCTCCCGCGAGCGGCTACCCTGCTTCCGTTCGCGGCGACGCACCCGGAGCCCGTGAGGCGGGGACATGGCGACGGACGGCTGCATCACGAAGCGCACGATCGAGGAAGCCGAGAAGCTCGCGGGCCTCACCTTCACCGACGCCGAGCGCGAGCAGATCGTGCAGGGCGTGCCGCTCCCCCTCGCGCTCTACGAGCGGCGCCGACGCGTGACGCTCCCGAACGACCTCGCGCCCGCGCTGCGCTTCGACCCGCGGCTCCCGGGCACGGAGCTCGCCTGCGAGGAGCGCTGCGTGCGCTCGGCCGAGGACCCCGGTCCGCTCCCCGAGGCCGACGAGGACCTCGCCTTCGCCCCCGTGACGAAGCTCTCGCGCTGGATCGAGCGCCGCACGCTCACGAGCGAGCGCCTCACGCGCCTCTACCTCGAGCGGATCGCGAAGCTCGGTCCGCGCCTCGAGTGCGTCGTCACCGTGACCGCCGAGCACGCCCTCGCCCAGGCGCGGCGCGCCGACGCGGAGATCGCGGCGGGGCGCTGGCGGGGACCGCTGCACGGGATTCCCTGGGGCGCGAAGGACCTGCTCGACACCGCCGGCATCGTCACCACCTGGGGAGCCACGCCGTACCGCGACCGGGTCCCGGAGCGCGACGCCGCGGTGGTGCGCCGCCTCGACGAGGCCGGTGCGGTCCTCGTCGCGAAGCTCGCCCTCGGCGAGCTCGCCCAGGGCGACGTCTGGTTCCGGGGCATGACGCGCAACCCCTGGAACCCCGCGCAGGGGTCGGGCGGCTCGAGCGCCGGATCCGCGGCCGCCACCGCCGCGGGGCTCGTCGCCTTCTCCATCGGGAGCGAGACGCTCGGCTCCATCACGAACCCGAGCATGGTGTGCGGCGTGACGGGCCTGCGGCCCACGTTCGGCCGCGTGCCGCGCACGGGATCCATGGTCGTGGCGTGGTCGCTCGACAAGCTCGGCCCCATCTGCCGGAGCGCCGAGGACGCGGCGCTCGTGCTCGCCGCGATCCACGGCGCCGACCCGGGCGATCCCGCGTCCGTCGCGCTCCCCTTCGAGTTCGACGCGACGGCCCCCGTGCGCGGGCTCCGTGTGGGCTTCGTGCGCGACTGGTTCGCGAGCCCCTTCGTGACCGACGCGGAGCGTCTGGCCCTGGACCGGCTGCGCGAGGCGGGCCTCGATCTCGCCGAGTTCGAGCTCCCCGACCTCCCCTACGAGTCCGTGATCGTCGTGCTGCAGGTGGAGGCCGCCGCCGCCTTCGAGGAGCTCACGCTCACGGACCGCGACGAAGAGCTGCGCCAACAGCAGCCGAGCGCGTGGCCGAACACGCTGCGCCTGGCGCGTCTCGTGCCCGCGGTGGAGTACGTGCAGATGCTGCGGATCCGCACGCGCATGCTGGAGGTGGCGCGGGACCTCTTCGAGGAGTTCGACGTCCTGGTCGGCCCGGGCATGGGGAGCACGCTCGCGTTCCTCACCAACGCGACGGGCCACCCTTCGCTCACGCTACGCGCGGGCTTCCGCGAGGACGGCACGCCCGCCGCGGTGACCCTGCACGGGCGCCTCTTCGACGAGGGGCGACTCTGCCGCGTCGGGATCGAGCTCGAGCGCCGCCTGGGGGTCCAGGAGCGCCGTCCGCAGCTCGCCTGATCCGCGCGCGCCGCCCTCGAGCGGCTCTGATCAGACGCGGCCCCGCACGAGCTTCCCGGGCAGCGCGCCCGTGGGCTCGCCGTTCTCGAAGATGGGCTCGCCGCACTTGAGCGTCGCGACGTAGCCCTCGGCGTGCTGCACGAGCCGCCGCCCGCTCGCGGGGAGGTCGAAGACCATGCGCGGCGGCGAGAGGCGGAGCGCGTCGTAGTCGATCACGTTCACGTCGGCGAGCATCCCCGGCGCGAGGACGCCGCGGTCGCCGAGCCCGTAGAGCTCGGCCGTCCTGCGCGTCTGGCCCGCCACCACCGCCTCCAGGGGGAGCTTCTCCCCGCGCTTCCGGTCGCGCGTCCAGTGCGTGAGCATGAACGTGGGCATGCTCGCGTCGCAGATGATCCCGCAGTGCGCGCCGCCGTCGGAGAGGCCGAGCACCGTGCGCGGATGCAGCAGCATCTCCCGGATCGGCTCGAAGTCGAAGTTCGCGTAGTTCAGCAGCGGGAAGTACAGGAGCTCGCGGCCGTCGCGCTCGAGGAGGAGGTCGTAGGCGACCTCCTCGGGCCGCAGGCCCGCGCGCTCGGCCATGGCCTTCACGCTGCGCTCGGGGGCCGGCTCGTAGTCCGGCGGATCGCCGAGCGGGAAGAGCTTGTGGAAGCTCCCCGCGATGAAGGCCACGATGGGCAGCACGCCCTCGGGCTTCTCGCCCAACACCTTGGCGCGGATCGCCGGGTCGCGGAGCTTGCGCACGCGCTCGGCGAGCGGCAGCGCCGCGAGCTCGCGGTAGGTCGGGTGGAACGCAAAGGGATGGAAGCTGCTCTCGAGGCCGAGCAAGAGGCC
>DASRUS010000217.1:0-26555 GCA_035687825.1 Myxococcota bacterium
CGCGACGGAGAAGCCGAGCCGGATGTCGTCCACGCTGCGCACCTGGTTCACGACGAGCCGCGGCCGGAAGCGGCGCAGGGCGTCCTCGCAGCGCGCCGCCTCGTCGCCGCCCAGGGACTGGAGGTCGCGCAGCAGGTCGAGGGGCGTCCGCAGGCCCCGCTCGTTGCGCGGATCGAGGGCTTCGCGGATGCGGGCCTGCGCCTCCTCGGAGGGCGACGCGAGCTCGAGCCGCCGGTGCAGCGTCGCGCGCAGGAAGCCGTACGCGTTCTCGAGCGCGGTGGGCTCCGGGAGCAACACGAGGACGCCTTCGTCGCCGAGCCCGAAGAAGTCCACCACCTCGGGATGGACGCCCGCTCCCACGTCGATCACCACGAAGTCGCACGCCAGCGCGCGCAGCCCCCGGGCGAGCTCCGCGTGGCGCGCGGGGCGCAGCTTCGCGAAGCCCGCGTGGACCGGGCCCGACCCGATCCAGCGCAGGTTCGGGATGCGCGCGTCGGCCACCAGCTTGCCGAGGTCGGGCTCGCGCCCCACCAGGAAGTCGGCGAGGCACGCCTCCCTCGCGCGTTCGCCGAGGCAGGAGTGGAGGTTCGCGCCCGCCAGGTCGGCGTCCACCGCCACGACGCTGCGGCCCTCGTCGGCGAGCGCCACGGCGAGGTTGGCCGCGATGAGGCTCTTGCCCACTCCGCCCTTGCCGCCTCCCACGGCGATCGTGCGGGGAGCCATCAATCGAGCAGCTCGGTGTTCCAGTACGACGCGTCCACGACGTTCAGGAAGGGGCGCCACTCCTTGTAACGGGCGTTCGCGAGCATGAGGTTCACGAAGGGCGTCCAGTGCGGACGCGCGGGCTTGCGCCGCAGCTTGAGCCCGGCCTGCTTGGGCGTGTGCCCGCCCTTGCGGCGATTGCACTCGAGGCAGCTGCAGACCACGTTCTCCCAGGTGCTGCGACCGCCGAGGGAGCGCGGCACGACGTGGTCGAGGTTGAGCTCCTGGCGCGGCGGGTGATGGCCGCAGTACTGACACGTGAAGGCGTCGCGCGCATAGATGTTGAGCCGGCTGAACCGCACGTGCCGCTTCGGGATGCGATCGAACGCCGTCAGCACGATCACGCGCGGGACGCGGATCCGCCCGCGCACGCTCCCGATCGACTCCGCGTCCCGGGCCACCGAGAGCTCCTGCCAGCTCTGGAAGTCGAAGGTCCGGTACTCCTCGTTCACCACCCGCGCGATGTCCTGGTAGAGCAGCGTGAAGGCCCGGCGCACCGACGTGATGTGGATCGGGAGGAACGAACGGTTGAGGACGAGGACGCTCGAATTCAGCATGGCGATCGCGCCCGGAACGTACCCGAAGGGCGACGCGCGGTCACGCCCCGCCCCCGACGAGCGCCGCCGCGAACGCGCGCTCCACGATCTCGTCATCACCGGGCAGGAGCGTGCGTGCGTCGAGCAGCAGCGCCTCCTTCTGCACCCGGCCGAGCACGGGGATCTCGCCCGCGCGCAGGGCCGCCGCCAGCCCGTCCACCCCCCCGGCCGAGCGCAGCGCCACCGCGAAGGAGGCGAGTTCGAGGCCCGGGACCGAGCCGCCCCCCACCGGCGCGCGCGTCTCCTCCACGCGCACGTCGAGGCGACCGGCCGCGGCGCGCGAGAGGCGCTCGGCCAGGGCGCGGGCGCGGCGCTCCACGTCCGCGGGCGCTTCGAGGAGCGCGCGCAGCACGGGGATCTCGCGCTCGCCCCGACCGTCGAGGAGCGCGCGCAGCGTCCAGTCGAGGGCGGCGATCCCGAGCTTGTCGAGTCGCAGCGCGCGGAACAGCGGATTCTCGCGCAGCGCCGCGATCCGCTTGCGCCGCCCGAGCACGATCCCCGCCTGCGGACCGCCGAGCAGCTTGTCGCCCGAGAAGCAGACGAGCTCGGCGCCGAGGGCGAGGCGCGCGGGCGCGAAGCTCTCCGGGGGGAGGCCTCGCGCGCGCAGATCCACGAGCGTGCCGCTGCCGAGGTCCTCCACCACGGGGATCCCGCGCTCGCGTCCGAGGGCGGCGAGCTCGTCGAGCCCGACCTCGGCGACGAACCCGCTCTGCTCGAAGTTGCTGCGGTGCACCTTGAGGAGCAGCGCCGTGCGCCGACCGAGGGCGCCGCGATAGTCGTCGAGGTGCGTGCGGTTCGTGGTACCCACCTCGACGAGGCGGGCCCCGGCGCGCTCGAGGATCTCGGGGACGCGGAACGATCCGCCGATCTCCACGAGCTCGCCGCGCGACACCACGACCTCGCGGCCCCGGGCGAGGCTGTCCACGATCAACAGGATGGCCGCCGCGTTGTTGTTCACGGCGAGTGCGGCTTCCGCTCCGGAGAGCGCGGCGAGCATCTCACCGAGCGCGGCGAGGCGATCCCCGCGCCGGCCCTCGCCGAGGTCGAGCTCGAGGTCCGTGTAGCCCGCGGCGGCCGCCGCGGCGGCCCGGGCGGCGCCCTCCGCCAGGGGCGCGCGGCCGAGGTTCGTGTGCAGCACGACGCCGGTCGCGTTCACCACGCGCGCGGGGCGGGGCCGGGCGAGGCCCCGCGCGAGCTCGACGCCCGCCGCGACGAGGGCCTCGCGCGAGGGCGGTCCGGACGGGCTCGCGGCCAGGCGCGCGCGGACCTCCGCCAGGACCCGGCGCGCCGCGGCCAGGGTCGTCCAGGCGGGCAGCTCCGGGGCGGCGGCGCGCAGCCCGCGCACCAGCCGGTCGATGGAGGGAAGCGAGCGCCGGGGGTCCGTCTTGACCTCGCTCGCTTCTTCCATGATGGTTCCACTCAGGTTCGTTCGGTCGGTTGGATGGGTCCCGGGCTGGCGAGGCGCCGCGCCGGGACTTCTGGAAGGCGAGTTCGACGGGCGGCGGGGTGCTGCGCGGGGCTCGCAAGCCAGCCGCACCGTAGATCGAGTTCGCGTGCGAGTCAACGGTTTCATTAGAAGTTTCGGGACATTAGGAGTCCCCGTCCGAATCGGTCCGGGCCGTGGAGGCCTGGGCTCGAGCGCGCATCCCCGCCGTCGCTCCAACGTCTAGGCCCCCGGGGGCCGGTAGAGCGGTTCCGTCTCCATCGTCGTCTCGAAGCAACTCGCCGAGGCTGCCGGCGCGCGCCGTCCTGGCTGCGCCGGCGGGAGACGTGCGTCATGCAGAACGAGATCGTGATCAACGCCGGACCCGGCGAGACTCGGGTGGCGGTCCTCGAGAAGGGGCAGTTCGCGGAGCTCCACATCGAGCGCGCGGACGCGCGAACCCGCGTGAGCAGCGTGATCCGCGGCCGCGTGACCCGGGTCCTGCCCGGCATGCAGGCGGCGTTCGTGGACATCGGCCTGGAGAAGGCCGGCTTCCTCTACGTCGGCGACTACCTGGGCGACGTCGAGCTCGCCGGGGTCGAGGAACCCGACGAGCCGATCGACCGCCCCCGGCGCGGGCGGGGCGGCAACGGCCGGGTGCCTCCCAAGATCGAGACGATGCTGCGCGAGGGGCAGGAGATCCTCGTGCAGGTGGCCAAGGAGCCCATCGGCACGAAGGGCGCGCGCATCACCTCGCACGTCTCCATCGCCGGACGCCACCTGGTGCTGACGCCCTGGTCGCAACGCGTGGGCGTGTCGCGGCGCATCGATTCCGACCGCGAGCGGCGGCGGCTGCGCGAGATCGTCGAGCGCCTGCGGCCGCGCGACCTCGGCTTCATCATCCGCACCGCCGGCGAGGGCATCCGCGAGGCCGACCTCGAGGCCGACGTGCGCTACCTGACCTCGGTGTGGGACGACATCGAGCTGCGCCAGGACGAGGGGCGCGCGCCGAGCACGCTCTACATGGAGCCCTCGCTCCCGCTGCGCGTGATCCGCGACTTCACGAACGCCGAGACTCGCCGCATCGTCGTGGATTCGACGCAGAGCTACGAGGAGATGAAGGCCTTCTCCGAGCGCTTCGTGGCCGAGCCCCGCCCGCGCCTCGAGCACTACCGGGGCGCCGAGCCGATCTTCGACCACTTCGGCATCGAGGCGCAGATCGACGCGAGCATCGGGCGCAAGGTGTGGCTCAAGTCGGGCGGCTACCTGATCATCGACCAGAGCGAGGCGCTGACGGCCTTCGACGTGAACACGGGCCGCTACGTCGGCAAGCGCGACCTCGAGGAGACGGTGCTCAAGACCAACCTCGAGGCCGTGCGCGAGATCGTGAACCAGCTCCGGCTGCGCAACATCGGCGGCCTCATCATCCTCGACTTCATCGACATGGAGTCGGCGGAGAACCGCGAGAAGGTCTACCGCACGCTCCAGGAGGCGGTGCGCCACGACAAGGCGCGCACCAACGTGCTCGAGATCTCCGAGCTCGGCCTGGTCGAGATGACGCGCAAGCGCACGCGCGAGAACCTGGTGCAGATGCTGT
This sequence comes from Myxococcota bacterium, assembly GCA_035687825.1. GTDB lineage: Bacteria > Myxococcota_A > UBA9160 > UBA9160 > DASRUS01 > DASRUS01. Next base: position 4,379 of record DASRUS010000217.1, read on the forward strand.
GCGAGCCCTGCCCCCACTGCGAGGGCCGCGGCTACCTGCTCTCGAGCGAGACGGTCGCCTACAAGGTGCTGCGCGAGATCCGCAAGGATCTGCCGCGCTTCTGCGGCCGGCGCATCGCGCTCTCGGTGAACCGGCGGGTCGCCGAGCGCCTGCTCGGCCCGGACCGTGCGGCGCTCCACGGCCTGGAGCAGGAGCTCGGCCGCGAGGTCGAGATCCGGGCGCGGGCGGACCTGCACCAGGAGCAGTTCGAGCTGGTGGCCCTCGACGAGGGCCCGCCGGTCCCGCTGACGCTCCCCTGGCTCGGCGCGGGCGGGCGGGGCGGGCGGGAGGAAACGATCGCGGAGCGGATCGAAGAGCGGGGCGAGCCGCTCGAGATCCCCCAGGGGATCGAAGTGATCTCCGCCGGGGACCCCCCGGCGCCCGCGGAAGCGGTTGACGCGAAAGAGGAATCGCTGATACTCGCGCCTTCCCCGGAAGCGGAGGAGGCGTGATGTACGCGGTGGTCCGCAGCGGCGGCAAGCAGCTGCGCATGAGCCCCGGCCAGGAGGTGCGGGTGGAGCGGCTCGCCGGCGCGGTGGGCGACACCGTGGAGCTCGCGGAGGTGATGCTCGTGGGCGGCGAGGGCACGCCGCGCGTCGGAACCCCGCTCGTGCCCGGCGCCCGGGTGGTCGCCACGATCACGCGGCACGGGCGCGCCGCGAAGGTCGGCACCTTCAAGCTCAAGCGGCGCAAGACCTACCGGCGCAAGCTCGGACACCGCCAGGGCTACACCGCGCTGCGGGTGGAGCGCATCGAGGGCTGACATGGCGCACAAAAAGGGACAGGGCAGCTCGCGCAACGGCCGCGACAGCCACGGGCAACGCCGGGGCATGAAGCGGTTCGGCGGCGAGCTCGTGAACGCGGGGACGATCCTGGTGCGTCAGGTCGGGACGCGCGTCCACCCGGGTCTCAACGTGGGAGTCGGCAAGGACTGGACGCTCTTTGCGCGCTGCGACGGGAAGGTGCACTACGATCGCTCCCGGGGTCGGATCGTCGCGAGGATCGAGCCCGCCGCGACCCAGGCGGGTCCCGGTCCGGGCTGAGCCCGAGCGGCACGCCTCCGGCGTGCCTCGGCCGGCACATCCGCACTCCGCTCGCCTTCGGCTCACTGCGCGCGCCTTCGGTGCGGCCGGTGCCGTGTGAGGCTCCTCGCTTCTCCATGACTGCCATCGAACACTTCATCGACGAGGCGCGGATCACCGTCTTCGCGGGAGACGGCGGACGCGGTTGCGTGAGCTTCCGACGCGAGAAGTACGTCCCGCGCGGCGGGCCGAACGGCGGCGACGGAGGCCGGGGCGGCGACGTGGTGCTCGTCGCCGACCGCAACCTGCGCACGCTCTTCGACCAGCGCTACCGGCCCGAGATCCGAGCCCCGCGCGGCGAGCACGGTGAGGGCAGCCGGAAGGACGGGAGCTCCGGTGGGGACGCGGAGGTCCGCGTGCCGGTGGGGACGCTGGTGCGCGACGTCGACACCCCGCCCCACGCACCGCCGCTGGCGGACCTCGTGGGGCACGGCCAGCGCTTCGTCGCCGCGCGCGGCGGCCGCGGCGGCCGTGGCAACGCCTGCTTCGCCACCGCGACGCGCCAGGTCCCCGACTTCGCCGAGCCCGGCAGCCCGGGGGAGCAGCGTCAGCTCGCGCTCTCGCTGAAGCTCCTCGCGGACGTCGGCCTCGTCGGCCTGCCCAACGCCGGCAAGTCCACGCTCCTGCGCCGCATCTCGAAGGCGCGACCCCGCGTCGCGGCCTACCCCTTCACGACGCTCGTCCCCTCCCTCGGCGTCGTCGAGCAGGGCGAGCGGCGCTTCGTGGTGGCGGACCTCCCGGGTCTCATCGAGGGCGCGAGCGAGGGTGCGGGTCTGGGCGACCGCTTCCTGCGTCACGTGGAGCGCACGCGGGTGCTCGTGCACGTCCTCGACGCCGGAGCCTGGAGCCTCGAGGGCCGCGACCTCGTCGCCGACTACGACACGATCCGCAGCGAGCTCGGCCGCTACGACGCGAGCCTCCTCGAGCGGCCCGAGCTCGTCGCCCTGAACAAGCTCGACCTGGTCGCCGACCGCGACGCCCTCGGCCCGCTCGAGGCGCGGTTGCGCGAGCGCAACCCGCTGCTCCACCGCGTCTCCGGCGCGACCGGCGAGGGTCTGCCCGAGCTCCTGCGGGCGATGGCGGACCGGTTCGCGGCCGCGGACGGGGCCGCTCCGCCCGCGGGCGTGGAGGCCCGGGCGTGAGCCCCGGCGCCCGCGGCGTCGCCGCCCGCGCGCGACGCCTCGTCGTGAAGGTCGGGAGCAGCGTGCTGACCCGCGACGGCCGGGTGCGCCCCCGCGTCTTCACCGACGTCGCCCGGCAGGTGGCGGCGCTCCAGGACGAGGGGCGCGAGGTCGTGCTGGTCTCTTCGGGCGCCATCGCGATCGGGAGCCACGCCCTCGGCTGGAGCCATCCCGGCCGCTCGATCCCCGAGAAGCAGGCCGCCGCGGCGGTGGGGCAGATCGGGCTCTCCGAGATCTACAAGCGGCGCTTCGCGGCGCACGGCAAGCCCGTGGCCCAGGTCCTCGTGACGCGTACCGGGCTCGAGGACCGCGAGCGGTTCCTGAACGCGCGGCACACGTTGCTGACGCTCCTGCGCCTCGGTGTGGTGCCCGTCGTGAACGAGAACGACACGGTCGCGACCGAGGAGATCCGCTTCGGAGACAACGACAACCTCTCCGCCACGGTCGTGAACCTGGTGGCGGCGGAGCTGCTCGTGATCCTGACGAACGTGGACGGGCTCTACGCCGAGCCCCCCACTCGGTCGCGGCCGCGCCCGCCCCTCGTCGAGCGCGTGGACGAGATCACGCCCGAGATCGAGCGGGCGGCGCGCGGGGCCAGCAGCGCCTTCGGGCGCGGCGGCATGCTGACGAAGCTCGAGGCGGCCCGCAGCGCGGCGCGCTCGGGAGCGGCGACGGTGGTGTGCAACGGCCTCGCGCCGGACTCGCTCCTGCGCGTCGCCCGGGGCGAGCCGGCGGGCACGATCTTCCTGGCGGGCACCAAGCTCGGGAGCCGCAAGCACTGGCTCGCCTACACCGCGGCGCCCCGCGGCCGGCTCGTGCTCGACGACGGCGCCGTGCGCGCGCTCCTCGAACGCGGGCGGAGCCTCCTGCCCGCGGGCATCGCGAGCGTGGAGGGGCGGTTCGGGATCGGCGACCCGGTGGCGTGCGTGGACGCGCGCGGGCGCGAGGTCGCCCGGGGACTCGTCGCCTACACGGCGGCGGAGGTGGACCGCATCAAGGGTCTCTCGACGAAGGAAGCGGTCCGGGTGCTAGGATATTCCAACGGCGACGAGGTCATCCATCGCGACGACCTCGTGCTGCTGGAGCCCCGGCCGCAGGGCGCGGGAGCCCGAGGATGAACGAGACCCGAGGTCCTCTCGAAGCCACGATCGTCGATCTCGCGGAGCGTGCCCGCGCCGCTTCGCGCGCCACGGCGGAGCTCAGCACGCGCGCGAAGGACGCCTGGCTCGCCCGGGCCGAGGCGCGCCTCGAGGCCGCGCGCGAGCGGATCGCCGCGGCGAACGCCGAGGACCTCGACGCCGCGCGCGCTGCAGGCGTCCCGGAACCCATGCTGGCCCGCCTCGGCCTCGCGGGCGAGCGCTGGGGCAGGCTCCTCGCCGGGCTGCGCGACGTGGCCCGGCTTCCCGACCCCGTGGGCGAGATCTCGCAGCTCCGCGTGCTCCCGAACGGCCTGCGCGTGGGACGCATGCGCATCCCGCTCGGTGTCATCGCGATCATCTACGAGTCGCGCCCCAACGTGACCGTGGACGCCGCGGCCCTGTGCGTGAAGGCGGGCAACGCGGTGATCCTGCGCGGGGGCTCGGAGGCCTTCCGCACGAACTCCGCGCTGGCCGCGGAGCTGCGCGCCGCGGCCCGGGAGACCGACGTCCCCGAGGCTGCGATCGGCTTCGTCGCAACCACCGACCGGGCCGCCATCGACGTGCTCGTGCGCCAGGACCGCTGCGTGGACCTCGTGATCCCGCGCGGCGGACCCGGGCTGATCCGCAAGGTGACCGAGACCGCCAGCGTCCCGGTGATCAAGCACGACGCCGGCGTGTGTCACGTCTTCCTCGACGCCAGCGCCGAGCCCGAGATGGCCACCGCCATCGTGCGCGACTCGAAGATCCGCCAGATGGAGGTGTGCAACGGGCTGGAGACGCTCCTCGTGCACGAGGCCGGGGCGCGCCGGCTCCTGCCCGGCGTGCTCAAGGCGCTGCACGAGGAAGGCGTCGAGATCCGGGGCTGCCCGCGCACCTGCGAGGTGTTCCCCGAGGCGGTGCCCGCGCGGGCGAGCGACTGGGGCACCGAATGGCTGGACCGCATCCTCGCGGTGCGCGTGGTGCGCGACCTCGACGAGGCCGTCGAGCACATCCGCCGCTTCGGCTCGGACCACACCGAGGTGATCGTCACGCAACACCTGCGGAGCGCCGAGGCGTTCCTGCGCCGCGTGGGGTCCTCCACCGTGGGGGTGAACTGCTCCACGGCCTTCGCCGACGGCCAACGACTCGGGCTCGGCGCCGAGATCGGCATCTCCACCTCGCGCCTGCACGCCTACGGGCCCATGGGCCTCGAGGGCCTCACCACGCAGAAATTCGTGCTGTACGGGGACGGGCAGCTCCGCGAATGACCACCACGCCGGCGCGCCTCGGGCTGTTCGGGGGCACGTTCAATCCCATCCACGTGGGCCACCTGCACGCCGCGGAGGAAGCGGCGGAGGCGCTCGCCCTCGACCGCGTCGTGTTCCTGCCGAGCGCCGTCCCGCCCCACAAGGCGAGCGCGCGCGGCGACGCGATCGCCCCGGCGCGCCACCGCCTCGAGTGGGTGAGGCTCGCGACGCAGGGCAATCCGCGCTTCAGCGTGGACGCGCTCGAGCTCGAGCGCGAGGGTCCATCGTATTCCGTGGACACGCTGCGCACGCTTCGCAAACGCGAGGGCGACGTGGAGACCGTGTTCCTGATCGGGCTCGACGCCTTCGCCGAGATCGGGAGCTGGCGCGAGCCGGAAGCCCTCTTCGAGCTCACGCACTTCGCGGTGTTTCCGCGCACGCCGAGCAACCCGGGCGCGCTCGCGGAGTGGATCCCCGACTGCGTGAAGGCAGAGATCCTACTCGCGCCCGACGGACGCTCGGGGCGGCACGCGCGCGCCGGAACCTGGATCCGCCTGCTCTCCATCCGCCCCCTCGACGTCTCGGCGAGCGAGCTGCGCGAGCGGCTGCGCGAGGGCCGCTCCGTGCGGTATCTCGTGCCCGACGCGGTGCGGCGGGCGATCCTGGAGAGCGGCGCGTACGCGGCGAGGGAGGCGCATTGAAGCGGGAGCTGGAACGGCTGGAGAAGATCCGGATGCTGGTGGACGCGGTCGCGGACCGCAAGGGCGAGGACGTGGTGGCGCTCGACGTGCGCCAGGTGACCTCCTTCGCGGACACGTTCGTGCTGGCCACCGGGAGCTCCGACCGTAACGTGCGCGCCATCGCTGACGCGGTGGTGGAGGCGGCGCAGGGAATCGGCGCCGCGCCCCTCGGCGTCGAGGGCTACGAGGAGGGGCGCTGGGTGCTCGTGGACCTCGGCGACTCGATCGTCCACGTGTTCCTGCCGGAGGTGCGCGAGCACTACGCCCTCGAGCGGCTCTACGCGGATGCGCCCCCCGTCGAGCTCGCGCCCGCCCCGCTGCGCGGGGCGGCGCGATGAGCGGGCCCACGATGCTCGTCGTGCTCGACGGCTTCGGCGTGGGCGATCGCGGGCCCGCGGACGCGACCGCCCGGGGCCATACCCCCTTCTTCGACCGCGCGCGGCGCGAGTTTCCGATGGCGCTGCTCGAGACCTCGGGCGAGGCGGTGGGACTGCCGCCCGGCCAGATGGGCAACTCCGAGGTCGGTCACATGACGCTCGGCGCCGGCCGGATCGTGGACCAGGACATCACGCGCATCACCCGGGAGATCGCCGCGGGAGCGCTCGCGACGAACCCCGCGCTCGGCCGCGCCTTCGCCGCGGCGCGCACCGGCCGGCGGCTGCACCTGCTCGGGCTCGTCTCCGACGGCGGCGTCCACAGTCACGTGGATCACCTCGTCGCGATCCTGCGTCACTGCGCCCGGCTCGGGATCCGCCCGGCGCTCCACGTCTTCCTCGACGGCCGCGACACGCCGCCGAGCTCCGGTCTCGGCTACGTCGAGGCGCTCCTCCCGGAGCTCGCGGCCGCGGGCGGGGAGATCGCGACGGTCAGCGGCCGCTACTTCGCCATGGACCGCGACAACCGCTGGGAGCGCGTCCAGCTCGCCTACGACGCGATCGTGAATCGCGCGGGGATCGCGGCGCCCGACGCGCTCGCCGCGATCCGCGACGCCTACGCGCGCGGCGAGACCGACGAGTTCGTGAAGCCGCGCGTCGTCGCCGGGGGCGCGCCCCTCGCGGACGGCGACGCGGTGATCTTCTTCGACTTCCGCGCCGACCGCGCGCGCGAGCTCACGAACGCGTTGACCGGCGCGCGGCCCGAGCGCTTCGCCGGGAAGCTCCGCCGCCGCGACGACGTGAAGCCGTCGGTCTTCGTGTGTTTCAGCGAGTACGACGCCGAATTCGGCCTGGCCGTCGCCTTCGACGCGGAGATGCCCCGGCGGATCCTGCCGGAGATCCTGTCGGAGCGCGGGCTGCGCCAGCTCCGCATCGCCGAGACCGAGAAGTACGCCCACGTGACCTTCTTCTTCAACTGCGGGCGCGAGGAGCCCTTCCCCGGCGAGGAGCGGCTGCTCGTGCCCTCGCCGCGCGACGTCCCGACCTACGACCACAAGCCCGAGATGAGCGCCTTCCAGGTGACGCAGGAGCTCCTCGCGAGGATTCGCGAGGGCGACCACGACTTCATCCTCGTGAACTACGCGAACCCCGACATGGTGGGGCACACGGGCCTGCTCCCCGCCGCGACGAAGGCGGTGGAGACGATCGACGCCTGCCTCGAGCGCGTGACCGAGGCGCTCCTCGCCGCGGGCGGAACCGCCCTCATCACCGCCGACCACGGCAACTGCGAGCTCATGGTGGATCCCGAGACCGGCGAGCCGCACACCGCCCACACGACGAACCCCGTGCCGATCTGGTGGGTGACGAGGGACCCGGACGGCAGGCGCCTGCGCAGCGGGACGCTCGCCGACATCGCGCCGACCCTTCTGGGCCTGCTCGGGATCCCGGTGCCGGACGAGATGACCGGCCGCTCGTTGATCACGTAGCGCCCGCTCCCCGAGCCGCGGATGGCGCACGCCCCCGGTCCCGGGGGAGACGACCCCATGCTCCTGCGAGACCTCGTGGAGCTCCTCGTGCCCGCGGCCTGCGCGGGCTGCGGCGGCGCGTCGGACGGTGGCGCGCCGCTCTGCGCGCGCTGCGACGCACGGCTGCCGCGCCTGCCCCGGACGGTCTGCGCGCTCTGCCAGGAGCGGAGCTGCGCGCCGCCGATCCGACACTGCCCGGTGTGCAGCGCGCGCCGCGGCCCGCTCTTCGCGTGCCTGGCCGCGGCCCCCTGGGCCGGGGCGGTGGAGGACTTCGTCCACCGCTTCAAGTACCCGAGGCCCGGCCTCCTCGGCCTCGACCCGGGCCCGCGCGCGGTGGCCTGCGCGCTCGTGCGCGAGGCGGGCGAACGTGCGCCGCTCGGCGCCGAGCTCGTCGTCCCGGTGCCCCTGCACCCCGCGCGCCTGCGCCAGCGCGGCTTCAATCCCGCAGCGCTCCTGGCGCGATGCCTCGCCCGCGCGCACGGCCTCCCCGTGGCGCCGCGCGCCCTCGAGCGCGTGCGCGACACGCCGAGCCAGACCGGCCTCGACCGCCGGGCCCGTGCCCGCAACGTGGCCGGCGCCTTCCGGGTGCGCCGGGGCGCGCGCATCCCCCCTCGCGTCTGGCTCGTGGACGACGTCGTGACGACGGGCGCCACCCTCCGCGAAGCGGCGCGCGCCCTGCGCCACGCCGGCGACCGCCGCATCGTCGCGATCTGCGTGGCGCGCACGCTGCGCAACGCCTGACCGGCGCCGAGTGGCGAGGGGTTCGGCGCGAAGTAGAGCGCAGGCCCCTCTCGTCTGCTCCGCTCGCCTTCGGCTCGCTGCGCGACCGTGCTCGAGACTCCGACAGCGTCTTGTGGGGGTACCACCGCCAACTTCAGCAGCGACCGGGTCCAACCCTCACCAGCACGGCCTTGCCCACCGATTCTGCGGCGGGTGCTCTTCCGTTCGCCCCACCCCTCCGCGCTCGGCGCCGCGCGCCGCGGATCTCACCGCCGCGCGGCGGGATCCACCGTCTCCGCGATCACCTGGCGCAGCCGGTCGGGGTCGAGGGGCTTCTTGAACACCACGCCCGGGAGCCCCGCGATGCGGCTGCGCTTGATCACGTGGTCCTTGTCGTAGTGGAAGGCCGTCATCATGAGCACCGGCAGCTTCGGGTACCGTTCGCGGACCGCCGTGAAGAGCTCGTAGCCGTCCATGTTCGGCATCACCACGTCGGAGAGCACGAGGTCGAAGCTGCGCGCGGCGAGGCGGGCGAGCGCCTCCTTGCCGTCGCTCGCGGTCTCCACGCTGCAGCCGTCGCCCTCGAGCATCTCCGCGAGGCTGCGGCAGATGCCGAGGTCGTCGTCCACCACGAGGATGCGCAGCCCCCGGAGCCTCGGGTCGGGGGCGCGCGGACGCCGATCGCGCCGGCCGAGGTCGATCATCTTGGCCGGGCCCACGTACTCGACGGTCTCGTAGCTCTCCTCGCGCACCATCTCGCCCAGGCGCGCCAGGATCTCGGCGACGCGCCCCACCTCGCGCCGGATCGCATCGGTGCGCTCGGTCTCCACCGAGCTGTCGCGCTCGCCGGCCAGGCGGAAGATGTCCTGCTCCAGGAGGTCGAGCTGGTTCACGATCACGGCGAGCGGGTTGTTGATCTCGTGGGAGAGGCCGATCGCCACCTCACCGAGCGTCGCGAGCTTGTCCTTGCGCAGGATCTCGCGCAGATCCTTCGCGAAGCCGAGGGTTCCGTCCTCCGCGCCGGCCTCGTCGCGCAGGACGGTCCCCGAGATCGCCACGGGGATCTCCTCGCCCTTCTTGGACAGGAAGCGCGTCTGGAAGGTCTCGATGCTGCCCGGGCCGCCGTACTCCTGGCTGCGCATCGCGGCCATCACGCGCTTCGCCTCGTCGAGGCTCGGGTAGAGGCGGGCCACGAAGGTGCCGAGCACCTCGTCGGCGGAATAGCCGAGGGTGCGCTTCGCGCCGTCGTTGTAGTAGATGACCGTCCCCTTGCGGTCGGTCGCGACGACGATGTCCGCGGAGCGGGTGACGAGCTGCTCGAACCGCTCCTTCGTGAGTGCCATGGGGCCCCTGCTCGGCGCGCTACTCGATCCCCCGGGCCGCGAGCCAGCGCTCCGCGTCGATGGCGGCCATGCAGCCCGTCCCGGCGGCGGTCACCGCCTGCCGGTAGGTGGGATCCATGGCGTCGCCGCACGCGAAGACGCCTTCCACGGAGGTGCGGGTCGTACCCGGCTCGACCTTCACGTAGCCCACGTCGTCGAGCTCGAGCTGACCACGCACGAGGTCGGTGTTGGGACGGTGCCCGATGGCGACGAAGAGCGCCTCCACGGCGAGGTCGCGGGTGGCTGCGGTCTTCAGGTTGCGCACGCGCACGCCGGTCACGAAGTCGTCGCCGAGCACCTCGTCCACGACCGAGTCCCACACGAAGTCGATCTTCTCGTTCCGGCGGGCGCGCTCCTGCATGATCTTCGAGGCGCGGAGCTGGTCCCGGCGGTGGATGACCGTCACCTGCGTGGCGAAGCGGGTGAGGAAGAGCGCCTCCTCCATGGCGGTGTCGCCGCCGCCCACCACCGCCATGGCCTTGCCGCGGTAGAGCGCGCCGTCGCACGTGGCGCAGGCGGAGACGCCGCGGTTCTGGAGGCGCTTCTCCGACTCGAGCTCGATCCACTTCGCGGCCGCGCCGGTGGCGAGGATCAGCGCGTCGCAGGTGAACGTCCGCTCCTCCGTCTCGACGCGGAAGGACCGCGCCCCGAGGTCGATGCGGGTCGCGTCCTCGAGCAGCACCTGCGTGCCGAAGCGCTCCGCCTGCTTCCGGAAGAGCTCCACCAACTCCGGGCCCGTGACGCCCTCGGGAAAGCCCGGGTAGTTCTCCACCTCGGTGGTGAGCATGAGCTGGCCGCCCGCCTGGAGTCCCGCCACGACCACGGGCGCGAGCTCCGCGCGGGCGGCGTAGGTCGCCGCGGTGTAGCCCGCGGGCCCACTCCCGACGATCACGAGGCGGTGGTGCTGCGCGCCCGCCCGGGGCTTCGCCACGCCGAGCAGCGCGTCGAGCTCGCCCCGGCGCTCGAGCTCCGAGAGGTCGTCGAAGCCGCCCACGTGGCGCTCGCCGATCCAGATCTGGGGGACCGTGCGCCGCCCGGAGCGCTCGATCATCTCCGCGAGCCGGGCGGGATCCGCCTCGACGTCCATCTCGGTCCAGGCCTGGCCCTTCGCCGCGAGCAGGCGCTTGGCCATGTCGCAGTAGGGGCACCCGGGCTTCGTGTAGAGGACGATCGACGGCATGCGGCTCGGCTCTCTCCCGCCCGGGAGGGTATCGGCTGGGGGGCATCCCGGCCAAAGCGGGCCCCGGGCGCGTTCGAGGCTACAGGGGCTCCGTCATGGGCAGGTCCTCCCAGAGGAGCTGGAGGAAGGTCCCGATGAAGAACGAGAGGAAGCTCATGAGCAGCACCGCGCTCGGGAACAGCAGCAGCGGCTCGACGCCGAGGATGCGCGGCAGCTCGCCCACGAACGGCGGGATGGTCTCGCGCAGGAGCGGCATCGGGAGCTGCGCCCCGTCGTGCCAGTTACGGACCACCATGAAGGGCCCGAGCAGGCTCGTCACGAGCAGGCCGAAGCCCACCGCCTCCAGCATGCCGAGCAGGAAGATCGCCCGGGCGCGCGCGAAGGCCTGCTGCGAGTCGCCGATGCGGTGACGCACTTCGACGTAGAGGTAGAGGAGCGTCGTGAAGCCGAGGAGGAGGATGATCGCCCCCAGGGGAAACCAGGGCCGGCGCGCCAGGTCCCACACCTCGTCGATGAGGAACACCGGCAGGTAGCCGACGATGATGCCCGCCCCGATGCGCGGCACCGCGGCGTGGAAGAAGGTGAGGTCCTTCTTCCAGCAGAAGCGGTAGATGAGGAACCAGAACGCGAGGGCGTTCACCACCACGATCTCGGCGCTCGCCAGCACGTCGAAGAGGAGGGGCGCCCGCGCGTAGGCGAAGGCCGCGCCCACGAGCGGCAGCCCGACCGCGGCGAGGAGCAGCCCGTAGTTGCGCGCCGAGTGGCGCGACAGGATGCGGTCGCGGTCGTCCTCGCCGAGCTCCATGCAGCGGGCGTGTGCGATCACCACCGCGGCGTGGTGCACGTCGTAGCGGCGCAGGAAGAAGGTCTCGAGCTGCCTGAGCAGCCGCTCGCAGTCGCGGTTGCGCGGGCGGCGCAGGAAGGGGGTGAGGTCGCACCCGCGCGAGAGGCGCAGACGTCCGTCCGCGCTCAGCGTGCGCAGCACCTCGCGCTCGCGTTCCTCGAAGGGCGAGCCTTCTCCCTCGAAGGCCTGGTTCGACTCGTCGAGCAGGACGCCCTCGAGCCAGCGGTAGAAGGCGCGCTCCGCGGCGGCGGTGACGCGGCGGTCGATGGCCTCCGCGTCGCCGGCCGCGATGGCGTAGAACGCGCCGAAGGCGCCGCCCTCGGCCGAGGGCGCGGCGTCGGCGCGCCCGGTGACGTACGCCTCCAGGAACTCCGGGCGCACCCTGCGCCGCATCACGACCTGGAGCGCGCGCAGCAGGACCTTGCTCAGGTGGAAGGACGCGAGGCGGACGCGCGTCTGCTCCTCGAGCTGCTTGTCGCGCACGAAGCGCCGCACCACCTCGAGGAGCACGGCCACGTCCTCGCACACCCGGCCGTACAGCGCGGCGCCGGGCCCCGCCTCGTCCGCGAGGCGATCGAGCATCTGCTCGAGGTAGCGCGGGAGCGCCAGCAGGAGCCGCCCCAGGAGCTCCTCCGCGTCGCGGCGCGTGGCGCCCGGGGCGAGGAGCCGCGGGTTCGACCAGAGGTCTTCGAGCTGGAGCTGCAGCTCCGTGGGGTCGTGGCGCTCGGCGTGGAACGAGTAGACCTCGGGGAAGATCGGCTCGAAGCCCTTGCCCGCGTCGCGCTCGAAGCGCACCTCGCGCGCGTGGAAGGCGAAGGTGAAGCGGTAGCTCGCGCGCAGCCGGTCGCTGCGCAGCTCGAGCCGCTCGAGACGCGGCGCGGAGCCGGGCGCCGGCGCCGCGGCTTCAGAGAATGCCGCGCTTCGGGTGCTCACCGCTCTCATAGTACGCCTCGACGCTGCGCGCGAGCTCGCGGACCCGCTCGGGCACCTGGTCGGAGAGCGGCCAGCGGCTCTGCGCGACCCGCATGCGTTCGCGCAGGAGCTGTGCGTCGGGATAGCTCTCCGCGGCGAACGCGTCGTCCACGGCGATCCAGTGCTCGAGGGCCGTGAGGGTGCGCGAGATGCGCTCCGCCTGCTCCGCCATGCCCGCCGACTCGACGCCCGAGGCCCGGACGCGCTGGGCGAGGCCGCGCAGCTCGACGAGCGTCTTCTCGATGCGCGGGCGCAGCGCGTCGCCCGCACGCGCGAGCTCGCCCACGAGCTCGTCGAAGCGGCGGCGCAGGGGCTCGTGGGAGATCTCGCGCACCAGGATCACGCGACCCCGCGTCTGGCCCTGCGCGTCGCCCAGCGCCTGCGCCGTGAGGCGCAGCCGGCGCCCCTCGCCGTCGGAGCCCACGCCCACCTCCTCGAAGCACGCCTCGGGATCGCCGCACAGCCCCTCCACCGCGTTCGCGACCTCGGCGCCGGCGGCGGGTTCGACGGCTTCGCGAAGCCTGCGGCCCCGGGGATCCTCCGTGAGGCGCAGGTACTTGCGCGCGGGTCGGTTGGCGGCGCGCACCACGCCCGCGGCGTCCACCGCGAGGGCGCCCGTGTCGAGGTGGTCCATCACCGCCTCGAGGAAGACGTTCGATTCCTGGAGGTCGCGCAGCAGGCGCGCGTTCTCGAGCGTGAGCGCGTGGTGCTCCACGGCGCGCCGCACCACCTGCTTGAGCTCGTCGGGCTCCCAGGGCTTCGTGATGTACGCGTAGACGTGACCGGTGTTGATCGCCCGGATGATGGCGTCCATGTCCGCGAAACCCGTGAGGATGATCCGCGTGGTCTCGGGGTGCCGCCGGCAGACCTCCGTCAGGAACTCGACGCCGCTCATCTCCGGCATGCGCTGATCGGAGATCACCACGGCCACCGGGGCGTGCGCGTCCAGCAGCTCGAGCCCGCGAGAGGGCGAGCTCGCCGTGAGCACGACGTAGTCGGGTTCGAAGGTGAACCCCATCGTCTCGAGGATCGCCTCTTCGTCGTCGACGACGAGGATCCGCTGGCGGGAGGTCGTCATTGCGCTTTGCGGGAGGAGCCTCGCTCTAGCGGGTGATGCGCGCCTGCTGGCGCCGCTTCTTCTCTTCCACCTTCGCGCGCAGCTCCGTGCGGTAGCTCGCCAGGCGCGCCGGCAGGCGACCCTTGGCGATCGTGGTCCAGGGGCGCTGCTCGGCGCCGGCGCGGAAGCTCCGGAACTTCCGGTAGGCCCACAGCTCGGGCTCGAACTCCTGCTCCACGATCTTGATCATGATCGCGTCGTCGAGGAAGCCGAGGCCCGGCACGGCGTCCGGGATCACGTCCTCGGGATTCGAGAAGTAGGCGAGCGCCGCGATCGCGTCGTTGGCGACCGCCTTCGGCAGCGCCCAGTCCTCGTCCTCCACCATCTGGATCATGTCCTCGAGGGCCGTCACGGCCTCGTCCACGAAGCCGGGGCGGCGGGGCGCCAACCGCACGCTGGCGATCAGCTTCTTGCCCGCGCTCAGGATGTCCGCCGCGCTCTCCTGCGAGGCGCGCTTGCGCGATTCGCGGTGGAGATTGCGGAAGTAGGAGACGTCCTTCTCGTCGAGCTGGATCTTCAGGGTCATGGCGGCCATGGAAAGCCTCCCGTCTCGGGCGTCCGCACTCTATCAGTAGCGCGCATCTTCGATCAAGCGCGGGACCGAGCGCCCCCACTCGCCCTCCCAGCGCTCGAGAACCACCTGCCCGGGGCTCTTGCCGAGCTCGAGCTGCGCCCACACGGGGTCGAGGAAGCGTCGCTCGTCGTCGTCGCCCGCCGCCGCGGCGAGGCGATCGAGCCCCACCGATCCGATGGACACGAGCTCGCGCGCCAGGTCCAGCAGCTTCCGGTCCCCGACCCGCCCGGCGAGCCCCGAGCGGGCGGCCTGGCGCAGCGCCTCCTCGCGCTCGGCGCTGCCCCAGTCCGCGACGAGCGCGAGGGCCGCGTCCGCCGCCTGCGCGTCGTACAGGAGCCCCTTCCAGAGCGCGGGCACCGCGCAGCTGAGCGCCGCCGGCTGCGCGTCGGCGCCGCGCAGCTCGATCACCTTCTTGAGCCGGACCTCCGGGAACAGCGTGGTGAGGTGCGTCGCGAAGTCGCGCAGCCGCGCGCGGTGGCCGCGCCAGCCCTCGCGGAGGAACTCGCGGAAGCTCACGCCCGGCGTGGGGAAGTAGGTCCCGTCGCGCACGACGAAGAACATCGGGACGTCCAGCGCCCACTCGACGTAGCGCTCGTAGCCGAAGTCGGGGTCGAACACGAAGTGCAGGAGCCCGCAGCGATCGGGGTCCGTGTCCAGCCAGATGTCGAGACGGCGCGAGACGAAGCCGCTCGGCCTGCCCTCGGCGAGGGGCGAGTTCGCGAAGATCGCCGAGACGATCGGCGTCACCGCCGTCGCGGCGCGTAGCTTCCTCACCATGTCCGACTCGTCCGAGAAGTCCACGTTCGCCTGCACGGTCGCGGTGAGGTGCATCATGTGGAGCGCGAGCTTCCCGCGCGTGGGCAGGTACTGGCGCATGATGCGATAGCGCTCCTTCGGCATGCGAGGCGCATCGCCCACCGCCGCGAGCGGGGAGAACCCGAGGCCGAGCCACACGATGCCGAGGGGCTCCGCGGCGCGCCGCAGCACGTCGAGGTGCTCCTGGAACTCCGCGCACACTTCGTGGATCGTGCGCAGCGGCAGCCCCGAGAGCTCGAGCTGCCCGCCCGGCTCGATCGTGATGCTCGCCCCGTTCTTCTCGAGGGCGACGAGCGCGCCGCGCTCCTCGACGGGCGCCCACCCGTCGAGCTCCGCGATGCGCTCCAGCACTCGCCCGATGCCGCGCGGACCATCATAGGGGACGGGCTCGTAGGTGTCCGCGCAGAGCCCGATCTTCTCGTACTCGGCCCCGATCCGGAAGCGCGCGGGCTCCTTCTCCCCCGAGCGGAGCCAGCCCGCCAGCTCGGCCACCGACCCTATGGGGTGCTCGAGCTCGGGAGCGCTCCGGCGATCCAGGCTCACGGGTGGGCGCCCTCTTCGAGGAAGCGCTCGAGGAAGTCGCCGAGCGCCTTGCGGAGCTCGGCCTCGGCCTCGAAGGGGAAGCTGAGGCAGGGGCCCTCGGCCTTGCCGCGCTGGAACGGGCCCACGAGCGTCACCTCACCGCGGCTCTTCACCGTGACGATCCCGGCGCAGCGGCCCCGCGCCAGATCGAACTGGAGGGAGCGCGTGTGCTTGTCGTCCAGCCGGACCTCGCCGAGGGCGACGCGAAGCTGCGGGGCCCCGGCCCCTTCGGCGCTCGCGTGGAAGGCCTCGAGCGCGCGCGCAACCAAGGCGCGCAGCTCCTCGGCGCGCGAGCGGGCCGAGGCCAGGGCCCGGGAGTGCTCGGCCTCCCGCTCACCGAGCCGGCGCCCGACCTCCGCGAGACGAGCCTCGAGCCCCTGGCCGTCGGGGGGGCAAATGGCCATGGGCATATGCTCGCACAGCCGCATCTCGCGGGCACGGGGCGGGACCGCCGGCGCTGGGGGAGGCGCTGGTGGAATCGCGGGGAGGCTCAGAGGGCCTCGTTGGTGACCGCGAGCGGCTTCGGATCGAGCGCCGCGAGGAGCTCGTCGCGCTTCTGATCGAAGCGCCCGGCGAGCTGGCTCGGGATCGGCTCCCCGCCCACCGGCGTGATGAGCGAAGCCGGGTTCACGTACTTCCCGTTGCGGGTCATGCGGAAGCACAGGTGCGGACCCGTCGAGAGCCCCGTGGATCCCACGTAGCCGACCACCTGCTTCTGGCTCACCCACTGGCCCACGCGCAGATTCGAGGCGAAGCGGGAGAGGTGGCCGTAGTGGCTCTCGATGCCGTTCGAGTGACGCACCGTCACGAGGTTCCCGAAGCCGCCCTTCCAGCCCCGATGGGTGATCTTGCCGTCACCGATCGCCCAGACGGGCGTTCCCTTCGCGGCGGCGTAGTCGATGCCCTGGTGGGGCCGGCGGACCTTCAGGATGGGGTGGAAGCGCGCGAGGGTGTAGTGGGAGCTGATGCGGCGGAAGCTCAGCGGCGCCTTCAGGAACTGGCGCTGGACCGAGGTCCCGTCGGTGCGATAGTAGCCGCCGCGACCTTCCTCCATCTCGAAGTAGACGGCGCGGTGATCCCCCGACGCTCCCTCGTAGCGCGCGGCGAGGATGCGACCCGGACCTTCGTACACGGGCTCGCCGTGGGGCGGCACGCGGAAGATCCGCTCGTAGAGGATGGAGAACTCGTCGCCGCGCTGGGTGGCGTGGGCGAAATCCACGTCCCAGGCGAAGATGTCCGCGAAGTCGCTGGCGAGCGAGGGATCCTCACCGAGCTGCGCGATGGACTCGTAGAGCGACGAGGTGACGACGCTCGCGACGCGCGCGGTGCGGTGCTCGCGCCCCGCTTCCCACTTGCGCGTCACGTAGCGATCCCCCTCGCGCACCAGGTGGTAGCTCTCGAGGGGATTCGGGCTGTAGCGGAATTCCACGAGCTCGCCGTCGGCGCGCTGCATGATCCGCCAGGCGTCGCCGGGGCGCGAATAGCGGAAGTTGAAGATCGGCTTCATCTCGCTCGCGATCACGTGAACCAGCGAGGCGGGCACGCCCTCGCGGTCGAGGGACTCGGCGAGCGACTGCCCGCGCACGATGCTCCCCTCGGCGACGCGGAACTCGGGAGCGGGCGGACCTCCGGCCAGGACGTCCGTGGCGTCGGGCGCGCTCACGATCGCGGGAGTCCGCACCAGGGCCGCCGACGGGAGCGCGGTCTCAGCCGCCGCGTCGGCCTCGATTCGAACGGCGTCTCGCTGCGCGAGCCCGCGGCTCCCCGGCGTGACGTAGAATCCGACGGCGGCGAGCACGCTCACCGCCAACGTGACTCCGGCGATGGCAGAGCCTCGCTCGGAGTGGAAGGGGCCCGATCTCGGGCCAGTCTTCTGCATCGGGGCTCCCTCCCAGCACGGCCACGGCGGGTATACTCCACCATCAGCGCCCTGGTATGCACCCCTAAATCGCGCATCGCCGGAAACGCGACTGTGCGCGCCATCACAATTTGATCCCCACGGGGCATCAAATTTCACCACCCCGTGCGAGAGCCGGCCCAGGAACATGAAGCCCCGCTTCCAGGTCGCTCTCATCGGATCGATCGCGGCCGCGATCCTGCTGGTCGCGGCGAGCGCCCGGGCGATCTGGCCCTTCACGTGGGAGCCCGAGCGGCCGGATCCCGCCGTGGACCTGGGCGGGGCGGCCGCCACGCTCCTCTCCGAGGCGATCCGCGTCCCCACCGTGAACCCCCCCGGGAGCGAGGGGCCGCTCGCGAAGCTCTTCGTCGATCTCCTGCGGGACCACGGGGTCGAGGCGCGGGTCATCGAGACTCCTCGCAACGGGTCCGAGGTCGGGAGGGCTGCGGCCTGGGCGCGCCTGCCCGGGAGCGGGAATCGGCGTCCCGTGGTGCTCCTCTCCCACCTCGACGTCGTACCGGCGGAGCCCCCCGAATGGTTGGTGGCCCCCTACGAGGGAGTGGTGGCGGGGGGCTACGTGATCGGGCGGGGAGCCCTCGACGCGAAGGGGGTGACCGTCGTCCATCTGCTGGCGCTCCTCGAGCTCGCGCGCCGGGAGCGTCCCCTCGAACGCGACGTGATCTTCCTCGCGACGCCGGACGAGGAGACCGGCGGGCGTGCGGGCGCCGGGTTCCTCGCCAGCGATCGGCCCGAGCTCCTCCACGACGCCGAGTACCTGCTCACCGAGGGCGGGGGGATCCTGAAGGGAGGGGGCGCCGAGCCGAGCGTGTGGGGCGTCGCGGTGAGCGAGAAGAGCCCCTGCTGGCTGCGGCTCGTGGCGCGGGGCGACTCGGGCCACGGCTCGACGGCGACCGACGACGCGGCCATCCCGCGCCTCGTGCGCGCCCTCGAGCGGGTGGGCCAGCTCGAAACGGAGCTCGAGGTGGTTCCCGAGGTGGCGCGCATGTTCGAGTCGCTCGCGGAGAGCGCGCCGCCCGACGACCGCTTCGCCCTGCGCAACCTCGCCTTCGCGCTCTCCGCCGACCCGGGGTTCCGGGCGCGCTTCCTCGCGGTTCCCACCCAGAACGCGCTCGTGCGCAACACGCTCGCCGTCACCGTCCTCGAGGGCGGCTCCCGCACGAACGTGATCCCCGCACGGGCCTCCGCCCAGATCGACGCGCGGCTCCTCCCGGGGGAGCGCTGCGAGGACTTCGCCGACGCGCTGCGCGAGTCGATCCCCGACCGCGCCGTCGACCTCGAGATCCTGCTGTCCTTCGAGGCGCGCAGCTCCCCGGCCGAGACGGGGCTCTTCGACGCGATCCGCCGCGTGGCAGCCGAGGTGGACCCGGGCTCCCTCGTCGTGCCGCGCGTCATCGCCGGCTTCACGGACGCGCACTACTTCCGGGAGCTCGGGATCGTGTCCTACGGCTTCGTGCCGCGCTGGCTCGAGCCCGCCGAGTCCGCGGCGATCCACGGCCCGAACGAGCGCATCTCCATCGAGAACCTGGAGCGCGGCGTGCGCACGCTGGTCCGCATCCTGGAAGAGCTCGACGCGGACGGGAGGGGGACCGTGGGGGCCGGGGCGAAGTAAAACGCAGGCCGATCCGGTTCTACTCCGCTCGCCTTCGGCTCGCTGCGCGGCCGCGCTCGAGGCTCCGATGGGGTGCCCCAAGGGGTACGGCCCCCAAGCCCGTGCCGATCGGGTCCAGCCCCGACCAGCACGGCCTTGCCCGCTACTCCTCGCGCAGCTCCTGGATCGCGCGGTGCACGAGCTCGAAGAGCGGCTCCACGTCCTCGACCTCGAGGCACGAGAACGCGACGCGCAGATCCGTGGGACTCGTCGAGACGAGGCCCACGCCGTGACGCTCGAGGAGGTGGACGCGCAGCCTCTCCGCGTCCACTCCGATCACCCGCACGCACATGAAGTAGCCGCTGTTGAAGGGGTACGGCTCGAAGCTCTCCCGGAAGCGCGGCGCGTTGGCCACCTCGAAGACCCGCTCGGCCCGCGCGCGCAGGATCTCCCCCTTCTGCTTGCGCTCCTCGTTCACCGACGCGGTGGCGAGCGCCTTCTCGACGAGGGTCTGCGAGAGCTGCGGGCTGCTCGAGATGCCGCCGCGGATCGCCCCGCGCACCTTCTGCTCGAGCACGGCGA
This sequence comes from Myxococcota bacterium, assembly GCA_035687825.1. GTDB lineage: Bacteria > Myxococcota_A > UBA9160 > UBA9160 > DASRUS01 > DASRUS01. The sequence continues at coordinate 23,961 of DASRUS010000217.1, forward strand.
CGGTCTCGTCCGCCGTGTCGGCGCGGCCCGGCCCGAAGGTCAGGAACCCGCAGCGCAGCCCCCACACGAAGAGCTCCTTGGTGGCGCCATCGAGCTTGACCGCGAGGAGGTTCGGGTGCAGGTTCGCGAGGCGACCGAAGAGCGACTCCGTCATGGACGCGCCGCCCAGGTGGTAGAAGAGCCCGAAGTAGGCGTCGTCGAGGACCGCCACCAGCCGCGTCCCGCGCCGCGCCGCGGCCTCGAGCGCGGCGGCGAGCTGCTCGCCCTCCGCCTCGGTGGGCATGTAGCCCGTCGGGTTGTTGGGGAAGTTCAGCAGCACCATCAGCTTGCCGCGCGCCGCGCCCTCGCGCTCGAGCGCCGCGGCGAAGCCCGCGGTGTCGAGGCCCGCACCCCGGTAGAACGGAAAGGTCGTCACGCGCGCGCCGAGGCGCACCTCGTAGGTGAGCCGGTAGTTTCCCCAGAGCTTGTCCGGCAGCACGATCACGTCGCCGGGATCCACGAACAGGTCGCCCACCACCGCGAGGCCGTGGGTGAGCGCGCTCGTCACGATGGGCAGACCGAAGCGCTTGCCCCGCAGCGAGGGGTTCTCCTCCAGGAGCTTCTCGCGCCAACGCTCGCGCAGGCTCGCGCGGCCCACGACGGGCGCGTAGTCGTAGGCGTCCGCAGGCGCGATGCCCGAGAGGTGGCGGTGCACCGAGTCGAGGTGCATGGGCTCGCCGCCCTCGGTGGCGATCCCGATCGTGGCGTCGAAGCGATGGGCCTTCTGCCGCGCTTCGGCGGTCTGCGTGAGGATGCCCTTCGGGAAGTAGAGTCGCCGGCCGAGCGCCGAGAGCATGCCGAGCACTTCGGGGCTCGAACGCTCCAGGCGTTCGTTCAGCTCGCGCGCCAGGGGAGAGGGCTCCATGCGGGATCGGCCTCGAGAACGGGTCCGGAAGCGCGAAGGTAGCGGAACCGCGCCGGCGAGGAAGGCCGCTTCAGCGCCGCGCGCGACCGCGCTCGGGCAAGCGGAGCTGGAGGACCTCGACGTGAGCGCCGAAGCCGAGGGCGCGCCAGAACGACCGCGCCCCGGCGTTCGCGTCCGCGACGCGCACCTCGACGCGGCCGACCCCGCGCGACGCCACCCAGTCGAGCGCGGCGTCTGCGAGGGCGCGGCCCACCCCGCGGCGGCGCCACGCGCCGCGCACGAAGAGGTCGGTGACCTCGCCGCGCTCCACTTCGTCGAGGATGGGCGGCGCGCGATCGATCCGCACGCAGGCCATGCCCACCGCGGAGCCCTCGACCTCGGCCAGGAAGGCGCGCGCGTCGGGGTCGCGCAGCCACGCGCGCAGGAGCTCGCGCACCGCGCCCTCGGCGCCGGGACGCAGCCGGAACAGCGGGTCGAGGGGCTCGTGGTGACGCGTGATCGCGATCCAGAGCTCGGCGAGCGTGGCGAGGTCGCTCGGCGAGGCCGGCCGCACGAGCGCGGCGCCGTCCGGCGCGCGCGCGCCCGCGGCGGCGCGGGCGCTCACGGGCGGAGCTTCCCGTCGCGGTACAGGCGTTCGATCTCCGCCGGCTCCTTGCCCTCGAGGACGAGCTTCTCGATCTGGCGCGTGAGGCTCTGGATCTGCGGCTGGACCTGGCTGGGCGAGAGACCCCGATCCTGGAGCTGGGTCTCGAGCGACGCCTGGATCTGGCCGCGCAGCTCGCTCCGCTCGCTCTCGCTGAGCGCGCCCTCCCGGGCCCTGCGCGCGAAGTCGGGCGAGACCCCGCCGAGGGCGAGCTCCGCGTCGCCGCCGAAGAACTGATCCACGAACATCTGCTGCCGCTTGCCCGCGATGCGCTGTTCCTGCTCCTCCGTCGTGCCGAGCCCGCGCACGGGCGCCGTGCGCAGCAGGCGGAAGGTCCCGGTTCGCGTTCCGTCGCGGTCGAAGCTCCCGCGCAGCACGCGGCCGTCCTCCTCGACGCGCTCGGTCGCGTAGACCGTGGCGCCCTCGAGGGAATCGGTCATGGCCGAGCCGAGGGCGTCCTCGAGCCGGAAAAGCGGGAGGCTCGCGGCGTTCTCGACGGTCCAGCTCGCGCTGAACGTGATGGTGGTGGCCGACTGAGGGGCCGCGCCGGCCTTGGAGGCCCAGCCGGCTCCGTTCGCGCGAAGCGTCTTCGCGCGCGAGCCGCGCGCGTTCACCCTTGGACCCGCCGCGAGCTCGGCGAGCTGCGCCGCGCTCGGTTCCCAGTACGCGAGGACCCGCGAGGCGCGATTCGTGGACGCGCGCTCGAAGCGACCCTCCTCGTCGGAGAACACGACGATCGGGTAGTCGGTCCAGCGCAGGCCGTCGCCCTCGCGCGCGAAGACCCAGATCCGATCCTCCCAGCGCTCCTCGTCGACGTTCGTCGCGGCCGAGTCCTTGAAGTGGACGAGGACGTGCCAGGTGCCCTCGAGCTCGACGGACGCGGCGCACGCCGCGCGCGCGCCGAGCTCCAGCGCGAGGAAGCAGGCGCCCGCCGCGAGAAGCGCGCGGATCGACATCAGATCCTCCGTTCCACCGCAGGGAAGCTCCGCCACACGGGGATCCCGCAGAAGTGGCTCCCCTCGGTGCAGCGCGGCCGCACCCGGCGGTT
>DASRUS010000218.1:0-2955 GCA_035687825.1 Myxococcota bacterium
GCGCGGCCCGCCCAGCTCATCCGGACGTCTCTCCCCCTGGCTTCGCGGCGCCCCGTTCGCCCGCGTCGAGCCGCTCCCCGAGCAGGAGCGCGACGAAGACGTCCTCCAGATTGGGAGAGCTCGGGGACGCCTCGGCGCCGGGCAGCCCCGCTTCGGCGAGGAAGCGCGCGACCCGCTGCGCGGCGAGCGCGGCGGGCGGCGCCGCGGCGCGCAGCAGCACGTGAACGGTCGCTCCGAGCTGCGTCGTGCTCGCCACGAGGGGGAAGTCGCGCAGGGCGGCGATCGCACGCGCGGCCTCCGGGACCCGGACGTCGAGCACCCGCGCCGCCAGCGGACGCGCGAGCGCCTCGGGCGTGCCGAGCGCCACGCGCCGGCCCTCGCGCAGGATGCACAGCCGGTGGCAACGCATGGCTTCGTCCATGTAGTGCGTGGACACGAAGACCGTCGTCCCCGCCGCGGCGAGCGCGAAGAGCGTCTCCCAGAACTCGCGCCGGCTCTGGGGATCGACGCCCGCGGTGGGCTCGTCGAGGACGAGGAGCTCCGGCGCGTGGACCGTCGCCGTGGCCAGGGCGAGCCGCTGCTTCCAGCCCCCGGAGAGCGCCGCGGCCCGCGTCCGCTCGTAGGGCGCCAGCGCGTACTCCGCGAGCGCGCGGGCGACCCGCTCGCGACGCCGGGCGCGCCGGAGGCCAAAGACCTCGGCGGCGAAATCGAGGTTCACGCGCACGGTGAGATCCTCGTAGAGGGAGAAGCGCTGCGTCATGTAGCCCACCGCGCCGCGCAGCCGCTCCGCGTCCCGCGGGATCTCGCAGCCCAGCACGCGCGCCGAGCCCGTCGAAGGGGCGAGGAGGCCGAGCAGCATGCGCATGAGCGTGGACTTCCCCGAGCCATTCGGACCCAGGCAGCCGAAGATCTCGCCGCGTTCCACGCGGAGGTCGACGCCGTCCACCGCGCGCAGCGCGCCGAAGCGGCGGCCGAGGCCCCGCGTCTCGATCACGGCCCCCGTCACGGGCGGCTTCGTCCGTCGGCCGCGGCCAAGATCTCGACCTCCGCGGGGACGCCCGGCCGCAGCTCCGCCGGCGCCGACTCGATCCGCACGCGCGTCTCGTAGACGAGGTACACGCGATCCCGCTCGGTGAGGGCGTAGTGCGGCGTGAACTCGGGCTGGCGCGCGACGTCGAGGACGGATCCCTCCAGCGGTCCGTCGAGTCCGTCGATGCGCACGCGCGCGGGGGTTCCCGGGCGCACGCGGACGAAGCTCTGCTCGGGCAGCCACACGCGGACCCACGGCGGTCCGTCGCCGAGCACGACCGCGAGCACCGCGCCGGCCGGCACGCGCTCCCCGGCGTCGAAGGGGAGCTGGTCCACCACGCCCGCCACGGGAGCCGCCAGCGAGAGGTCCGCGACGCGTTTGCGGGCCACGGTAAGGCCCGCCTCGGCCTCCTCGAGGAGCGCCCGGCTCTCGTCGCGCTGCCCCTCGGCGCGCTCCAGATCCTGCTCGGAGGCCACGCCGCGCCGGCGCAGGTTCACGATCCGCTCGTGCTCGTGGCGCGCCACGGTGGCGCCGGTGCGGGCCCCGGCGAGCGCCGCCTCCGACCGGGCGAGCTCCGCGCGGGCGAGGGTCGCGTCGAGCTCGACGAGGATCTCGCCAGGCGCGACCGCCTGTCCGAGCTCCACGTGCACCGCGACGATCACCTCGGAGACCGGCGCCACGAGCTCGATCAGGTCGCGCTCGACGGTGCCCACCAGGCGGAGCGGGCCAGCCTCGGGGTCGCAGCCCGCCGCGAGCGAGAGGAGCGCGCCGAGCAACGCGCACCGGCGCCCGGCTGCGCGATCTCTCACCGCGCGTGCAGGGCGGGGCGCGGCGCTCGCGGCCTGACCAGGGCGAGGCGGCGCGGCTCCTCGGGGGCGCGCTGGAGATCGAGCCGGGGGAGCAGCACACCCTGCACCACCTCTCGCCACGCGTAGTGGCGCGCCGTGATCTGTCCCGCGCGGCGGATCGCCCTCTCCCGCTCGGGGTTGCGGCGCAGCGGCTCGTAGAGACCGATGAACTCCGCCGGGTCGCCCGTCTCGAGCACGAGGGCGTTGCGCCCGGGCACGGCGTAGTCCTCGCCCGAGCAGCCGGTGCAGGCGAGGCCCCCCGCCGCCATCGCTTCGAGGCCCACCAGGCCGAAGGGCTCGTGGTCGCTGTTCGCGAGAACGGCGCCCGTCGCCCGGAAGAGCGTGCGGCGCGCCTCCGGATCCACGTGGGAGCGCAGGTTCACGACATCGACGTCCTCGCCGATCCCGGCGAGCGCCTCCACCAGGTCCGCGGCGCCGGGCCTCGTCGGCGCGCAATCGACGACGTGCAGGCCCAGCTGCCCGGCGCGGCGCAGCACGTCGTCGCCGTGCGACTCGTGGCCCCCCCGCGCGACGAGGAGGGGACGCCAGCCCTGGCTCTTCAGCTCGGCCACGATGTCGATCGTGGGCAGCCAGCGCTTGTCGGGATCCCAGCGCGCCATCTTCGTGAGGACGATGCGGTCCCTGAAGCGGCAGCGCAGCCGGCCCACCAGGGCCCGGTCCGGCGTCGCGAAGGCGTTCTCCGCGAGTCCGTTGGGAATGGCGAGGGCATCGATCCCGGCCTCCCGCATGCGCTGTTTCATGTAGCGGCTCACCGTGGTGATGCGCGCCGCTTGCCCGAGCATCTGCCACGGGATCCGCTCGAAGCCGAACACGTTGTTCGCGTTCCAGAAGCTGGTGACGCGATGGCGGAGTCCCTCGTGGCGCAGGAGCCAGTCGAGGTGCAGGACGGCGTGGACGGTCTGCCACTCCTCGGCCAGCACCACGGCGCGCCCGCCGCCCGCGAGGTGGGGGAGGAGCACGTCGCGCAGCAGGAAGGGCGGCAGCGACGCCGCGTACTCCGCCTGCTTCCCCCACTCGCCGTCGTAGACGCCGCCCGGGTGGTACGCGCTCACCCAT
>DASRUS010000219.1:0-3827 GCA_035687825.1 Myxococcota bacterium
GGGCCTCGGGGGAGCAGGCTGCTCCTCGGAGGAGAGCGTGGACGCGGGTCCGCCGTCGATGCAGCAGTCGGAGGAGGCCGCGCCGGGCGCCACGGGCGCGCCGGCGCAGCAGCCGCGGCAGGAAGACGAGGAAGACGAGAAGTAGCGCTCGCGGGATTCCGCCAGGCGCCCTCGGCCGAGCGGGGCTCCACCGGATCCGGTCGGAGCCCCGTTTCCTTGGCCCGACGCTGCCCCGGTCACAAGCGCGACGCGTCCCTCGAAGCGGCGCACGTTCGTCTCCTCGCCGACGGGGCTCAGCGGCCCGGGCTCCCGAACACGTCGAGCAGGGTCTCCACGTTCTCGCGCACGCGCTCGGGCGGAAGCCCGATGCTCGGCGCGTAGAGGAGCGGCTCGTCGGTGAGATCCTTCCACTGCGCGAGGCGGTCGCGCGCCTCGTCCGGCGGACACGCGATCGCGATCTCGTCCACGAGCGCGTCGGGGATCGCCTCCGCCATGGCCGCGACGTCGAAGCGCGCGAGTGCCTTGCGGCAGGCCTCACCCACGGCGCCGAGGCCGTGGTGCTGCAGGATCGAGTGATAGACCGAGACGGTGTAGTAGAAGCCGATCTGGCCCTTCGCCTCGCGGATCGCGACGGCGCGGTCGGGGTGCAGCGACGCCATCACGTAGGGGACGAGCCGGCACGCGCCCGACGGGCGCCGCGTCTCCTCCTCGCCCGCCCGCAGCCACGGCAGCGTGCGCTCCCGGTGCCAGCGCCGCGTGGCGATGGGGTGGCCCACCAGGCCGTCCGCCTCCGCGCCCGCGGCGCGCGCCATGCGCTCGTTCACGCCCGCGACCCAGATCGGAATGGACTCGCGCCGCTTCCCCGGCCGCGCGTAGGCGGGGATGCGGAGCTTCCAGAACTCGCCGTCGAAGCGGAAGCCGAAGCCGCGCTGGGAGAAGAGCGCGCGCAGGAGCCGCACCAGCTCGCGCGTGCGCGCCGCGGGGCGCGAGAAGGGCACACCGTACCACTCCTCGTTCATGCGCTTCGTGCCGCTCCCGATGCCCAGCACCATGCGACCGTCCGAGAGCTCGTCGAGGTCCAGAGCTGCGCTCGCGTGCAGCACCGGGGAACGGGTGAACGAGTTCGCGATGCCCGTCCCGATCCGCACACGCTGCGTCTCCTGCGCGATCGCGCCGAGCACCACGTAGCCGTGCTGGTTGAAGAACTCGACGGAGAAGACCGCGTCGATCCCCGCCTGCTCCGCGCGCTTCGCGAGCGCGACGTTCGCCTTGGCGGATCCGCCGGTGAGGATCAGGCCGATCGGCATGGCGCCGGAGTCTACGTCAGCGGCGCAGCCCCTTCACGCGTGACGGCTGAAGCGCCCGTGGCGCGCCCCCGTGAAGAGCGTCAGGAACTCGAGCCCGCGCATGTGCACGAGATCTTCGTGGTCCCCCGCCTCGAACCAGATGTCCGGCGCGTTCATGAGGCTGTCGTCCACGACCGTCGGGATCCCGTAGGCGGCCCCCACCGGAGGCAGCGCCCCCACCTCGCAATCGCGGAAGAGCTGCGAGAGCTCGGCCTCGCTCGCGAGCTCGAGATGGCGCTCGAGCTGCTCCTCGAGGTCGAGGAGCGAGACGCGCCGCGACGCGGGGAGCACCGCCATCAGGTAGCCGCGTTCGTCCTCGAGGAGCACACTCTTCGCGAGCCGCTCCCCGGGCACGCGGGCGGCCTGCGCGGCGCCGAGGCTCGTGCCGGTGTGGGGATGCGGCACGATCTCGTACTTCACCCCGTGGCTGTCGAGGTACCATTTGAGCCGGGCCGAGATCGTCATGGCATGCCTCCACCTGTCGTCCTCCAGTGTGCACCCGGCGGGGAGAGCGGCGCAAGCGCCTCGCCCGGGGCCGGCCCGGGGTCGCGCCGTCGCCGTGGCGCTCCTCGTGGTCCTCGCGGGGGCTCCCCCGGCGGCCCGCGCGACCGACCCCGACGACCCCTGGCGCGAGGCCCGCGAGCGCATGGTGCGCGAGCAGATCGTCGCACGGGGCGTGCGAGCGCCCCGCGTCCTCGCCGCGCTCCGGGCGGTGCCGCGCCACGAGTTCGTCCCCGCCGAACACCGTTCATCTGCATATACGGATGAGCCGCTCCCCATCGGCGAAGGTCAGACCATCTCACAGCCCTACGTCGTGGCCGCCATGACCGAGGCGCTCGCGTTGCAGGGCGACGAGCGGGTCCTCGAGATCGGCACGGGCTCGGGATACCAGGCGGCGATCCTGGGGGAGCTCGCGCGCGAGGTGTACACGATCGAGATCGTGAAGCCGCTCGCCGACTCGGCGAAGGCGCGCCTCGAGCGTCTCGGCCATCGCAACGTCCGCGTGCGCCACGGCGACGGCTGGCAGGGCTGGCGGTCGGCCGCGCCCTTCGACGCGATCCTCGTGACCGCGGCTCCCGAGGAGATCCCCCAGGCGCTCGTCGATCAGCTCGCGGTCGGGGGTCGCATGGTGCTCCCCGTCGGCGACTCGGAGCACCAGGAGCTCCTGCTCCTCGTGCGCGAGGCGACGGGGATCCGGCGGGAGCGGCTCATGGACGTCCGCTTCGTGCCCATGACGCGAGACGCGCCCGAGCCCCCCTGACCGTTCGGCCGAGCACGGCCTTGCCCGGCTTCGGCGGACGCTCAGCGCCGGGCCCGAGCCCTCATGGCCTGCGCCGGCCTCTGCAGCAGGAGGTCGTGGCGCGTGCACCAGGTCATGCCGCCGTCCAGGTAGAGGCGTTCCGCCAGCGCGTCCGCGTCGTTCGACCGCGCCACGATGCGGATCCGGCGGCCTTCGGGCTCGGCGCTGCAGCTCGCCACGGCGTCCGCCTCCATGACGACGTCGAACGCCCGGCTGAACGCCCCGGGGCTCACGAATTCCATCAAGTACACACGCATGGCGATTCGCGAGAGAGCGGGAGCAAGAATCGCGCCAGGCAGGCCGGCTCGAGCGCGTCGCGCAGCGTCCGCATCCGAGGCGGGAGCACGCTCCGGCGGCAGCCCTGCCCGCTCGGCGGGCACCCCCCTTCCGAAGCGAAGCCCCCACGGGAACGCAGCGGGCGACTGGGCGCCGCCTCAAGCCGCCGCGCTCTCGCGAAGCTGCGTCAGGAGCTGCACGAGCTCCGCGGGCGCCATCGGCTCCGCCTCCTCCGTCGAGTCCTTCAGGTTCTCGAAGCGCAGGAGACCGAGCTTCCCGTACTCCTCGCGCACGCGGGGCGTGAGGAGCCCCAGACGCCGCAGGTTCGGGACGATCTTCGAGAAGAGCATCTGCCGGAAGCCCTTCATGAAGGGCGTCTCCATCGCCCAGCCCACCCAGACGTCCACGTCCCAGCCCATGCGCTCGTAGACCTGCTGCATGAGGAGGCGGTCGCGCATCAGGTAGGTCGCCTCGATGATGAAGTCCTCGCGCTCGCGCAGCTCCGCCGCGCTCATCTCGCGGTAGATCTCCTCCAGGGCGAGGACGCCGAAGGCGACGTGGCGCGACTCGTCGCTCATGATGCGCGTGGTGATGTCCTGGATGAGCGGCTCGTCGGGCATCTGGAGGCGCATCATCCCGAAGGCCGCCAGCGCCAGGCCCTCCACCATGATCTGCATGCCGAGGTAGGTCATGTCCCAGCGCGAGTCCGCGATGATCTGGTCGAGGAGCACGCGCAGCTCCGGGTTCACCTCGAAGGAGCGCCCGAGCTTCTCGGTGAGGTAGCGGTGATACACCTCGACGTGTCGGGCCTCGTCCGCCACCTGGTTCGCGGCGTACCACTTGGCCTCCTCTTGCGGCGCCGCCAGCACGATCTTCGCGGTGGCGAGCAGCGCTCCCTGCTCGCC
>DASRUS010000220.1:0-9038 GCA_035687825.1 Myxococcota bacterium
CATCGTGGACACCTGGTGGCAGACGGAGACGGGGGGGATCCTGATCACGCCGCTGCCGGGCGCCGTGGCCACGAAGCCCGGCTCCGCGACGCTGCCCTTCCCGGGCATCGCACCCGAGGTGTACACCGAGGAGGGAAGCCCGGCCCCGCCGCGCGCGGGCGGCCTGCTCGTGCTGCGCAAGCCGTGGCCGGGCATGCTGCGCGGGATCTGGGGCGATCCCAAGCGTTTCCGCGAGCAGTACTGGAGCCAGTACCCGAAGACGTACTTCACCGGCGACGGCGCGCACCGCGACCAGCGCGGCTACTTCTGGATCATGGGCCGCGTGGACGACGTGATGAACGTGTCCGGCCACCGCATCGGCACGATGGAGGTGGAGAGCGCGATCGTCTCGCACCCGAAGGTGGCCGAGGCCGCGGTGGTGGGACGGCCCGACGAGCTCACGGGCACGGCCATCGTGGCGTTCGTGACGCCCAAGGCGGGCGCTCCCGTGGGCCAGGGGCTCGAGCGCGAGATCCGGGATCACGTGACGCGCCAGATCGGCGCGCTGGCGAAGCCCGCGGACATCCGCTTCACCGAGGCGCTCCCCAAGACCCGCTCCGGGAAGATCATGCGGCGGCTGCTCCGCGACATCGCGTCGGGGCGCGAGACGCTGGGTGACACGACGACGCTCGAGGACTACGGCGTGCTCGCGAAGCTGCGGGAGGCGGAGGAGGCGTAGCGGCGGAGGCGCCGCCCTGCGGCGCCGGCTCCTAGGCCGAGAGCGCTGGGGGGTTGCTCGAGTGACGCCCCAGGAACCAGCTCCCGTCGGGTTGGCGGCTCACGCCGAGGAGCTCGCCGAGGTCGGGACGCTCGCGGTCGAGGGGCGCGCCGGTGAGCTCCTCGACGATCGCGCGGATCACGCCCTTGTGCGCGACGACGAGGGCGCCGCGCGCGGGCGACGCGAGGAGGCGCTCGAGGCCGCGCTGGACGTGCGCGCGGAACTCGGCGCGCGGCTCGCCGCCCGGATACTCGAAGCCCGGCTTGCCGGTCTGCCAGTCTTCGTAGAGGACGGGATCCGAGGCCCGGATCTCCTCCGCGCTCATGCCCTCCCAGCGCCCGAAGTGGATCTCGCGGAAGTCGGACTCGAGGCGCACGGGCCGGCCGCGCGCCACGATCCAGGCCGAGCGCCACGCGCGCCGCAGCGGGCTCGCCACCACGAGATCCACGATCTCGCCCTGGAGACGGGCCGCCACGGCCCGCATCTGCTCGCGGCCCTGCGCGGAGAGGTCCACGTCGGCGGCGCCGTGGAAGCGCACGCTCGAGTTTCCGTCCGTCTCGCCGTGGCGGACCATCACGATGCGACGCAGGCGGGACATGGGGCCGGGAAGATTCCCGACCGCGGCGAGCCCGTCAACGTTCGCGGCGCCGGGTCTGTTAGAATCCGCGGCCGGGGGGTCCCATGACCGGACGCGCGGTCTTCCTGCTCGTGCTGGCGGCCCTCGCCGTGGCGGCCGGCGGCGCCGTGTTCCTGCGCTGCGAAGGGAGCGCGCCGACCCTCGCGGGCCCCGAAGAGATCTTCCTGGGGCGCGAGGGAACCACGCTCGCCCTCCAGGCGTCGGACGCGGGCAGCGGTCTGCGCGAGGTGCGGGTGGTGCTCGCCCACGCGAAGGGCGAGGCGCCGCTCGCCCTGCGCACGTTCCCGGGCACCTGGCTGCGGGGCGGCGACGGGGGCGCGGCGGCGGTGGCGATCGAAGTCCCCGTGGATCCCAAGGCCCTCGGCCTCGCCGAGGGGAGCGCCTTCCTGCGCGCCAGCGCGCGCGACTGGTCCTGGCGCGGGCCGCTCGCGGGGAACGAGACCCGGCTCGAGATCCCCGTGATCGTGGACGTGACCCCGCCCCGGCTGAGCGTGGAGAACGGTCTCACCTACGTGCGCCGCGGCGGATCCGGGGCGGTCGTGTACGCCGTCGAGGAGGCCACCGCGCGCGATGGCGTGGAGGTGGGCGACGTCTTCTTCGCGGGAGCGCCGCTCCCCGGGGCCCCCGTGGCCGAGGGGCTGCGGCGCCTCGCGATCTTCGCGATCCCGCGCAACGCGCCGCCGGATCCGCCGGTGCGCGTGGTGGCGGTGGACCGCGCGGGCAACCGGCGCACCGGCGGCTGGGCCACGCGCTTCACCGAGCGGGTCTTCGAGGAGGTGCCCATCGAGCTCACGCCCCGCTTCCTCGACCAGAAGATCCCCGAGCTGGCGCGCGAGGTGGGGGTGCAGGCGGACGCGAACCTCGCCGCGTTCCAGGAGATCAACACGCGCGTGCGGGCGGAGAACGAGGCGCGCATCCGCGAGATCGTCGCGACCTCGGCGCCCGAGAAGCTGTGGCAGGGCGCCTTCGTCCAGCTCCCCAACTCGCAGGTGACGAGCCGCTTCGCCGAGCACCGCACGTACTTCCTCGAAGGCCAGCCCGTCTCCGAGGCGATCCACTACGGCTACGACCTCGCCACGACCGCGCGCTCGCCGATCGTGGCCGCGAACCGCGGCCGCGTCGCCTTCGCGGGAGACCTCGGCATCTACGGCCAGACGCTGATCCTCGACCACGGCACGGGGATCGCGACGCTCTACGGCCATCTCTCCCAGCTCGAGGTCGCCGAGGGCGAGACCGTGGAGCAGGGGCGCGAGATCGGCCGCAGCGGAGACACGGGCCTCGCGGGCGGCGATCACCTGCACTTCGCGATCCTGGTGGGAGGCGTCTACGTGGATCCGCTCGAGTGGTGGGACCCGAAGTGGGTGCGGGAACACGTCGAGGCCTTCCTGCCCGCGTCGTGACGCTGCGCTTCCGCGCCGAGCTCGCGGGTCGGCTGCTGCGCCGCTACCAGCGGTTCTTCGCCGACGTGGAGACCCAAGACGGGCGCACGCTCACCGTCCACTGCCCGAACCCCGGCAGCATGCTCGGCTGCGCCCCGGTCGGGGCCGCGGTGCGCTGCTCGGACAGCGACGACGAGCGACGCAAGCTCCGCTACACGCTCGAGATGGTGCGGGTGGGACGCGCGTGGGTGGGCGTCAACACGCTGCGCGCGAACGGCTTCGCGCGGCGCCTGCTCGAAGCCGGCAGCGTGCGCCCCCTCGCGGGCTACGCGAGCGTGGAGCGCGAGGTCGCGGTGGGGGAGGGCTCGCGCCTCGACTTCCTCCTGCGCGGGCACGCGCACGACGCGCGGCCCGCCTTCGTCGAGGTGAAGAGCGTGACCCTCGCGCGCGGTCGGGTGGCGCGGTTTCCCGACAGCCGGAGCGTGCGCGGCACCCGCCACGCCGAGGCGCTGGCGAGGCTCCGGCGGGGCGGCGCCCGCGCGGTGCTGCTCTTCGTCGTGCAGCGCGCGGACTGCGACGTCGTCGAGCCCGCGGACGACATCGACCCCGAGTACGGCGCTGCGCTGCGCGCCGCGGCGGGGGCGGGCGTCGAGGTGCTCGCCGTTCGCGCGCGGGTCGGGCCGGGTGGGCTGCGCTTCGACGGGCGCCTGCCGGTGCGCCTGTGACGAAGCTCCGCGCGGCGCTCCTGCGCTGGTATCGCCGCCACCGGCGCGACCTCCCCTGGCGTCGCACGCGCGATCCCTGGGCCGTCTGGGTCTCCGAGGCGATGCTCCAGCAGACGCGCGTGGAGACGGTGGTCCCCTACTACGAGCGCTTCCTGCGCCGCTTCCCCGACGTGGGGACGCTCGCCACCGCCGACCTCGAGGACGTGCTCGGCCTGTGGGCCGGTCTCGGCTACTACTCGCGCGCGCGGAACCTGCACGGCGCGGCGCGGGAGGTGATGCAGCGCTTCCGCGGGCGGATCCCCGAGACCGCCGAGGCGCTTCGCACACTTCCTGGTGTCGGTCGCTACACCGCGGGGGCGCTCGCCTCCATCGCCTTCGACCGCCCGGAGCCCGTCGTGGACGGGAACGTGGCGCGCGTGCTGGCGCGCCTGCACGGGATCCGGGAGGACCTGGCCCGCCCCGCCGTGCAGGCGCGGCTGTGGGAGGAGGCGGCGCGCCTCGCGCGCGGTCCCGACCCCGGCGACCTGAACCAGGCGCTCATGGAGCTCGGCGCGCGCGTCTGCACGCCGCGCAAGCCCGACTGCGCCGCCTGTCCCGTCGCATCCGGGTGTCGGGCGCGGCGCGCGGGTGAGGTGGACTCGATCCCCCGGCCGCGCTCGCGCCCCACGCCGCGGCGGGTGCGCGCCGTGGCGGCGCTCGTCGCGCGTGGGGGTCGCGTGCTCGCGGTGCGCCGCGCCGAGTCGGGGCTGCTCGGGGGCCTCTGGGAGCTGCCGGGGAGCGAGATCGGGGCTCGCGAGCGTCCCGGGCGGGCGCTGCGCCCGGCCCTCGCGGAGCGCACGGGGCTCGCGGTGGACGAAGTCGAAGCCGTGGGCGTCGTGACACACCTCTTTACGCACCGCCGGGTCGAGACGCACGTGTTCCGGGCGCGCGCGGCGCCGGGACGCGTGGGGCTCTCGGACTACGTCGCGCACCGCTGGGTCTCGCGGGAGGGACTGCGTGCCCTGCCCCAGGGCCGCGCGGCGCGCCGGGCGATGGAGCTCGCGCTCTCCGGCTCGGGCGACGCTCCCGCCCTGGCCCGCACGCGGGGGAGTCGTATGCTTGCCCGGCGGTCCGCTCCCGGACCGTGAGCGTGGGATCATGGCCAGCAGCTTCGGCGAACGCTTCCGCATCACGACGTTCGGCGAGTCCCACGGCGGGGCCGTGGGCGTGGTGGTGGACGGCTGCCCGCCGCGCCTCGCGCTCGACGTCGCGGAAGTCCAGCGCGACCTCGACCGCCGGCGTCCGGGCCAGAGCCACCTCACCACGCCGCGCGACGAAGCGGACCGCGCGGAGATCCTCTCCGGCGTCTTCGAGGGCCGCACGCTCGGAACGCCCATCGCGATCCTGGTGCGCAACCTCGACGCGCGACCCAGCGCCTACGAGGACATGAAGGACGTGTTCCGGCCGTCCCACGCCGACTTCACCACCGAGGCGAAGTACGGGTTCCGCAACTGGCAGGGGGGCGGGCGCGCCAGCGCGCGGGAGACCGTGGGCCGCGTGGCGGCGGGGGCCATCGCGCGGAAGCTCCTGGCGACGCTCGGCGGTGTCGAGGTGCTCGCGTGGGTGCGGCGGGTGCACGAGATCGAGGCCAAGGTCGATCTCGCGGGCGTGCGCCTCGCGGACGTGGAGGCGAACCCCGTGCGCTGCCCGGACCCCGAGGCGGCGCGCGAGATGGCGGAGCGCATCGACGCGGCGCGCCGCGCCGGGGATTCCCTGGGCGGCGAGGTGGAGTGCGTGGCGCGGGGCGTTCCCCCCGGCCTCGGCGAGCCGGTGTTCGACAAGCTCGAGGCGGAGCTCGCGAAGGCGCTGCTCTCGCTGCCGGCGTCGAAGGGGTTCGAGATCGGGAGCGGGTTCGCGGGCACGCGCATGACGGGGAGCGCGCACAACGATCCCTTCCTCCCCGGCGAGGGCGGCCGCCCGCGCACCGCCTCGAACCGCTCCGGGGGCGTGCAGGGGGGGATCAGCAACGGCGAGCCGATCTGGGTGCGCGTGGCGTTCAAGCCCACCGCGACCATCGCGAAGGCGCAGCAGACGGTGGACCGCGCGGGGCGGGCCGTGACCCTCGAGGCGCGCGGGCGCCACGATCCGTGCGTGCTGCCGCGTGCGGTGCCGATGGTGGAGGCGATGGTGTGTCTGGTCCTCGCCGACCACTGGCTCCGCCAGCGCGCCCTCGACGCGTTGCCGCGCTGACTCCGCGCAAGCGCCGGGTGCCGAGGGGGTTGGTGCGAATGGCTCGCCCGCCCATTCGCACGGGTGTTACTTTCGCGCCGCTCGTGACGTCTCGCCCTGCTGAAGCACAGGGGCGGGCTGCGCTGACTTCGCACCAACCCCCTCGGCACCCGGCGCTGTGATTCGCTACGGGAGTAGCACGAGCCCCGCGGCGAACGCGATCGCGGCGGCGAGGGTGGCGGCGAGGGCGAGGGTCGCGTGGGCGCGGAGCGGGCGGCCGCGAGCGCGCTCGAGGCGCCGGCCGAGGAGTCCGGCGGCGGCGAAGAGCAGCGCGGCGCAGACCCCCGCGAGGGCGTGCGCGGTCTCGAAGGGCTCGCGTCCGCGCAGGAGCGCCATGGAGAGCGGGCCCCCGGCGAACCCGACCAGCACCAGGATCACGGCGAGCTTCCCGAGCCGCGCGTGGCGGTCGAGCTCGGCGCGCGTACGCGGCGCGCGTCGCAGGCGCGCGCGGCGCAGGCCGAGGCCGGCGCGCAGCGCCAGCGCCGCCACGCCGAGGGAGATCGCCATCCAGAGCGGGTGACCCCAGGCGAGCCCACGCAGGAGTGCGTCGGACGCCGTCGGATCCAATCACTCGACCTTGTGGATCGCTTCCGCGGGCAGCCGGCGCACCAGCTCGTCGAGCGCGCGCTTCACGTAGTCCGGGTCGCGCGACTCGAGGGTGAGGAGCACGTGGAACGCGCCCTCGCCCACGCGCGGGTAGGAGCCCAGCAGGAGCTCGGGATACTCCACGAGGAGCGCGTTCAGCACCGAGGCGATCTCGCTCTCGCGCTGCGTCACGAAGACGCGCCGGAGCACGAAGGGCACGCCGCGGAAACGCTCGCGGATCGACTGGAACTTGCGTTGCAGGAGGTCGGGGATGCCCGGGAAGACGTGCACGTTGCGCACGATCACGACCGGGAACCAGAGGTCCCCCGAATCCACCAGGTGCGCGCCGCGCGGGATCATCGCCATCTTGCGCTGGCTCTCGTCGAGGCCACCGCTGCCCACCGCGCGCTCGATGCGCGAGGCGATGGACTCGCTCACCTCGAGGGGCATCCCGAAGGCGTGGCTCACGCCCTCCATGGTGAGGTCGTCGTGGGTGGGACCGATGCCGCCGGAGGTGAACACCCAGTCGAAGGATTCGCTCATCGCGCGGACCTCCTTCGCGATGAGCTCGATCTCGTCGGGGATCGTGAGCACACGGCGCACGTCCACGCCGAGCGCGCGGAGCTCGCGGCACAGGTACGGCGAGTTCACGTCCACGACCTTGCCCGAGAGGATCTCGTTGCCGATCACGAGGACACCGGCGCTGGACATGGTCGGCAAGGTAGCCGACTCGCGCGGATCGCGGGCGGTGGCGTCCCTGGGTCGGGTGGGCGGCGCCCGCTATCCTGGCCGCGTGGACTGTGAGGTGCGCTTCCATCCGTCGCAGCAGCGCGTGCGCGTGCCGCGGGGGGCCAGCCTCCTCGACGCGGCGCGCGGCGCCGGCCTCCCCGTGGCCCGGGCCTGCGGAGGTACGGGGCTGTGCAGCCGTTGCGGCGTGCGCGTGCTCTCGGGGCCGGTCTCCGTCGAGTCGGCGGACGAGGCGCACGCCAAGCGCGCCAACCGCGTGGATCCGGAGCTCCGCCTCGCCTGCCTCGCGCGCCTCCAGGGGGACGTCGTCGTCACGGCCGCGTACTGGTGAGCGGAGCGCGGGCGATCCTCCTCGTCGATCACGGCAGCCGCTCCGCCGAAGCGAACGCGCTTCTCGACGAGGTCGCCCGCTGCGTGCGCGAGCGGCTTCCCGAGCGCCGGGTCGCGATCGCGCATCTCGACCTCGCCGCGCCGGGCGTGGCCGAGGCCGTGGACGCGCTCGTCGCCTCGGGCGTGCGCGAGATCGTGGTGATGCCCTACTTCCTCGCGCCCGGCCAGCACGGCGTGCGCGACATCCCCGCGCTCGCCGAGCGGTGCGCCGCGCGCCATCCGGGCGTGCGCGTGCGCGTGGCCGCGCCGCTGGGCCTCCACGCGGGCCTCGTGGACGCCGTGCTCGATCGGGTGCGCGAAGCGGAGGTGTGAGCCGGCGCGACGCGGGCTCGCGACTCACGTCTGGGCTCGACCGCCCTCGAAGCGCTTCGCGAGGATCCCCCAGCTCGCCGCCGCCGAGACGCAGCCGCTCGCGGTGAAGATCGCCACCGCGAAGAGCGCACGCGACGCGAAGCGCCAGGTGGCGAGCGACTCGGGCAGCGGCTCTCCCGAGAAGAGCTCGATCGCGAGCATCACGGCGAGGCCCATGGGGATCCCGCGCGCGAGGCCCGAGACGAGGACGAAGCGGGCCTTGCCCGCCGCGCGCAGCTTCCGCCAGTCCTCGATCCGCTGGATCCGATCGCCCCTCAACGCGTGCTCGCTCCTCGAGTCCGCTCGCGCCTGCGCGCGCGGCGCCAGCATACCGCGCGGCCGGGTGTCATCCTAGGTCGATGAGCCGCGTCGACCTCGCCGCCTTCTGGTCCCTCTTCATGGGCGGCTGGGGGGCGACCTTTCCGTTCCTCGGCCTCTACTTCCGGGAGAACGCGGGCCTCTCGGGCACCGAGGTGGGGATCGTGCTCGGCGTGCTTCCGCTCGTGGGGCTCGTGGCGCAGCCCGTGTGGGGGCAGCTCTCGGATCGCACGGGCTCGCGCTCGCGCACCCTCGGCCTCGTGTGCCTCGCCGCGGGCGTGAGCTACCTCGTCGTGCCCCTCGCCCGCGGCTTCGCGTCGATCCTCGCGGTCATGGCCGTGAGCGCGGGCTTCTCCACCGCGGTCGGTCCCCTCGCCACCGCGGTCACCCTCGGCGCCCTCGGGAGCGCCGGCCTCCGCGAGTTCGGTCGCGTGCGCGTGTGGGGGACCGTCGCGTTCGGGATCGTCGTGGTGACCTTCCCGTTCCTGCTCGACGCCCTCGAGCGGGCAGGGGATCTGCAGCCCGCGGCCGACGGTCCCTCCGAGCCCGCGCTCGGCGCCATCTTCGTCGCCACCGGCGTCGCGTGGATCGCAGCGAGCGCGCTCGTGCTCCGGCTGCCCCGCTCGGTCGAGGTGGCGCCGCGGGCGGCGCGCGGCGAGTGGCGCGAGCTCCTGCGGAGTCGCTCCTACCGCCGCGTGGTCTTCCTCACGTTCGGTGCCTTCCTCTGCTTCCAGGGCCCGATGATGCTCTTCCCGATCTGGGTGCGTTCGCTGGGCGGCGACGCCGACACCGTGAGCCGGCTCTGGATCCCGATGCTCGCCCTCGAGATTCCGCTGGTCGCCTGGGCCGGGCAGGGGCTCGACCGGATCGGTGCGCGCGGT
>DASRUS010000221.1:0-3530 GCA_035687825.1 Myxococcota bacterium
ACGGCCCGGTCGGCGTCGGTCGGGAGGAGCGACGCCAGGAACTGGCGCACCGCCGACTCGGGCTGCGCGCCCGTGAACTCCGCGGCGATCTTCCCGTCGCGGAACCCGAGCACGCTGGGGATGGCGCGCACGCCGAAGCCCCGGGCCAGGCGCGGCTCCTCGTCCACGTTCACCTTGGCGAGCACGAAGGCGCCGGCGTGCTCCGCGGCGAGGCGCTCGAGGAGCGGCCCGAGGCTGCGGCAGGGTCCGCACCAGGGCGCCCAGAAGTCCACCACGACCGGACGCTCCGCGGAGCGCGCGAGCACCTCGTGGTCGAAGTCGGCGTCGCGGACGTCGAGGACGTCCGTCGCGGGCGGGGGCATGAGCGTTACCTTCGTGCATCGGGGCGCGGAGGACAAGGGCGGGGAGGGTCGCTTGGCGAAGCCGCGCGGGCAAAGACGCGGGGCGAGCGCGCTCGCTTGGGTCGCGCTCGCGGCGTGCTCGCGGCTCGGCGACGCGTCGTATGACCGCGAGCTCGAGGCGCTCGCGCTCCGCATCGAGGCGCAGGCCGGGAACGCGGCCCTCGCGCGCGAGGTGGAGCGCGGGCTCGGCGCCGCGCGCGCGGATCCCGAGGGCGTGCGCGCGCGGATCGGCGCGCTCCTCGACGCGCGGGGCGTCGCTCCCCTGCGCGTGCCCGGCCTGCTCTACGAGTCGCGCCCGGAGACCGGAGCGGACCTCTCGGCGCTGGAGCGCTGGCTCGGCGCGCCCGTCGCCCTGACTCCCACGGGCGAGCGGGCCAGCGTCGAAGCGAACGCGACCGTCGTGGCCGAGGCCCTGCGCGCGCAGGCCGCGGCGGGCCGCACGAGCCTCGTCGTCTCGGCGAGCAAGGGCAGCGCCGACGTGCGCGCCGCGCTCGAGGGCGAGCCGGAGCTCGGGCGCGTGACCCCCTTCTGGATCGACCTCGTGGGCGTGCTCGAGGGAACGCCCCTCCTGGATCCGGGCGCCGCGACCCTCGCCGATGTCGAGTCGTGGCTGCCCGAGGAGACGGCGCGAAGCATGTCCCGCGCGGTGCGCCGCGCGGCCGCGGCGCCGAAGCGCTTCCCGCCCGAGACCCGCGCCGTGCACGTGGCGGCGTTCCCGCGCGCGCGCGAGGTGAGCGAGCGCGCGCGCGCGAGCTTCGAGTGGCTGCGTTGGCTCGGTCCGAACGACGGCTACGTGCTGCTCGACGCCTACCCGAGCGCTCCCGGGCGCGTGCTCGTGGTGCGCGGCACCGATCACTACCTGCGCGGCGCGGTGGATCTCGAGGAGCGCTTCCTGGCGCTGGTCCTCGCGCTGCTGGAGGAGGGCGGGGCGGGGGCGCCCGGCGCGCGCGATTCCCGCGCGCCCTCAGCCGAGGAGCTTCGCGATCTCGTCCAGGCGCCGCACGCTCGCGCAGTCCCCGGAGCCCGGGAAGCCCTCGGGGTCCATGAGCACCGGCACCAGACCCGCGGCGCGGGAGCCTCGGACGTCATTGCGCACGGAGTCTCCCACGTAGAGGCAGCGCGCGGGATCGAGGTCCATCGCGCGCAGGGCGAAGTCGAAGATTGCGGGGTCCGGCTTCTCGACGCCCACGCAGTGCGAGTCGATCACCACCTCCACCTCGACGCCGGGGCCGGGACCCACCTGGCAGATGGCGAGCTCGCGCAGGCGCACCTCGACGGTGCCCTCGGCGTTGCTCACCACGCCGAGGCGCACGCCGCGCCGCGCGAGCTCTCGGAGCGCGGCGACGGAGCTCTCGATGGGCCGCCGCCACAGCAGCTCTGACGCCGAGAACGCCGCGAAGAGCGCCCGGATGGCGTCCTCCAGGCTCGCGTCGGGGACCTCGAGCGTGCGGGCGTAGGCCTCCAGGTAGCCGCGCCACTCTCCGGGCCCGGGCGGGTGCGCGTCGTGGCCGCGGATCCCCGCGTAGTGCGCGCGGTCGAAGCGGGCGGGATCCACCCCGAGCCCGAGGGGCGCCAGTGCCTCGACGATGCGTTCGTGGGAAGGGAGCATGAGGACGCCGCCGGCGTCGAGGAGCACCGCAGCCACGTCCGCGTTCGCCATGTCGTGCTCGGGTACCATTGACCTGGGTGGCAGGGTCCATCCAGAATAGCGACGGGAGATGGCGCATGCTCGCGAAGACCTACCCCTACTACCTCGCGAACCGGCCGGTAGCCCCGAACCACGATCTCGTGGTGCGCGACAAGTTCACGGGCGAGGTGGCGACGCGCGTGGCCCAGGCGGACGCGCGCGCCCTCGACGAGGCCATCGCCGCGGCCGCCGCGGCCGCGGAGCCCATGCGGCGGCTGGCGGCCTACGAGCGGCAGAACGTGCTCCAGCACCTGGTGGATCGCTGCCGCGAGCGCGCCGAGGAGTTCGCGGAGGCGCTCTGCATCGAGGCGGGCAAGCCGATCCGCGACGCCCGGGGGGAGGCCGGTCGTCTGGTGGACACGCTCCGCATCGCCGCGGAGGAGTCGGTGCGCATCCGGGGCGAGGTGCTGCCCCTCGACATCGCCCCCCGCGCCCGGAACTACACCGGAATGTGGAAGCGCGTCCCGATCGGGCCGTGCGCGTTCATCTCGCCCTTCAATTTTCCGCTGAACCTGGTGGCGCACAAGATCGCGCCGGCGCTGGCGGTGGGCTGCCCGTTCGTGCTCAAGCCCGCGAGCTCGACGCCGGTGGGCGCGCTCCTGCTGGGCGAGATCCTGGCGGAGACCGAGCTTCCGGTCGGCGCCTTCTCGGTCGTGCCGTGCCCCGGGTCCATGGCGGCGCCGCTCGCCGAGGACGAGCGGATCAAGCTCCTCTCGTTCACGGGCTCGCCAGGGGTGGGCTGGGATCTCAAGCGCCGCGCCGGGAAGAAGAAGGTCGTGCTCGAGCTCGGCGGCAACGCCGCGTGCGTGGTGGATCGCGACTGGGATCTCGACGACGCCGTGGCGCGCATCGCGTTCGGCGCCTTCTACCAATCGGGGCAGAGCTGCATCAGCGTGCAGCGCATCCTGGTCCACGAGGACGTGTACGAGGACTTCCGGGAGAAGCTCGTCGAGGCGACGCGCGGGCTGCGCATGGGCAACCCCAAGGACGAGGTGACCTTCATCGGGCCCCTCATCTCCGAGGCGGAGGCGGTGCGCCTCGAGGGCTGGATCCGCGCGGCGCTCGACGCCGGGGCGAAGCTCCTGTGCGGTGGGCGGCGCGAGGGCGCGCTGCTCGAGCCCACGCTGCTCGAAGACGCGCCGCGCACGACCGACGTGTGCGCGCGCGAGGCCTTCGGCCCCGTGGCCGTGCTCTCGCGCTTCCGCGACTTCGAGGACGCGCTGCGCAGCGTGAACGACTCGGTCTACGGCCTCCAGGCGGGGATCTTCACGCGCGACCTCTACCACGCGCAGCGCGCCTGGGACGAGCTCGAGGTGGGCGGCGTCGTGGTCGGCGACGTGCCGTCCTTTCGCGTGGACCACATGCCCTACGGCGGCGTGAAGGAGAGCGGCCTCGGGCGCGAAGGGGTGCGCTTCGCGATGGAAGAGATGACGGAGATCCGC
>DASRUS010000222.1:0-8899 GCA_035687825.1 Myxococcota bacterium
CCTGCCCACGGGCGAGGTCGAGGTGATCGTGCGCGAGCTGCGCGTGCTCAACACGGCGACGCCGCCGCCCTTCCCGATCGAAGAGGATCCGGGCGTGGACGAGGTCGTGCGCCTGCGCCACCGCATCCACGACCTGCGCCGCCCGACGTTCCAGCGCGCGCTCGCGCTGCGCCATCGCCTGGCGCAGTCCGTGCGCGCGACGCTCGCGGGTCTCGGCTTCTACGAGATCGAGACCCCGGTCCTGACGCGCGCCACGCCGGAGGGCGCGCGCGACTTCCTGGTGCCGAGCCGCCTGCACCCGGGACAGTTCTACGCGCTCCCGCAGTCGCCGCAGATCATGAAGCAGCTCCTCATGATCGCGGGCTTCGATCGCTACTTCCAGCTCGCGCGCAACTTCCGCGACGAGGACCTGCGCGCCGACCGCCAGCTCGAGCACACCCAGATCGACCTCGAGCTCTCCTTCGCCGGGGTGGACGACGTGCTCGAGGTGCTCGAGGAGCTCAGCGTGCGCGGCTGCGCGGAGGCCGCGGGCGTGGAGCTCGCGCGGCCCTTCCCGCGGCTCGCCTACGACGAGGCGATGCGCCGCTTCGGGACCGACAAGCCCGACACGCGCATCGAGCTCGAGCTGGTCGAGCTCTCCGACGTGTTCCGCGGCAGCGACTTCCGCGCGTTCCGGGCGGCGCTCGACGCGGGGGGCATCGTGAAGGCGCTGCCCGTCGCCGCGGCGGACGAGATCACGCGCGGCGAGGTGGACCGGCTCGAGGCCGTGGTGCGCAAGGAGCTCGCCGGGCGGGGACTTGCCTGGCTGCGGGTGGGACCGGACGGCGCGTGGCAGTCGCCCATCGTGAAGTTCTTCTCCGACGCGGAGCGCGCCGCGCTGGCGGAGCGCTGCGCCCTGCGCCCGGGCTCGCTGCTCTTCTTCCAGGCCGACGAGCCGACCCGGGCCAACGCGATCCTGGCGCGGCTGCGCGCGGACCTCGGCCGCCGGCTCGGCCGCGTCGCGCCGCGCGCCTGGGACCCCCTCTTCGTGGTCGGGTTCCCCCTCTTCGAGCGCGACGAGCGCGGCGCGCTCACCTACATGCACCAGCCCTTCGTGGCGCCCCGGGACGAGGACCTCGAGCTCCTCGACTCCGACCCCGGCCGCGTGCTCTCCACGCACTACGACCTGGTGCTGAACGGGATCGAGCTCGGCTCCGGCAGCGTGCGCAACCATCGCAGCGACGTGCAGCGCCACATCCTCGAGATCCTCGGCTACACGAAGGCCGGGATGGAGGAGCGCTTCGGGTTCCTGCTGAACGCGCTCGACGCGGGCGCGCCGCCCCACGCGGGCTTCGGGCTCGGCTTCGACCGCCTGGCCATGCTGCTCGCCGGTGCGGACAACATCCGCGAGGTGATCGCGTTCCCCAAGAGCCAGCGCGGCCAGGATCTGCTGATGAACGCACCCTCGGCCGTGGAGCCCGCGCAGCTCGAGGAGCTCCACATCCGCGTCGCCGTGCCGGAGCCCGAGGCGTGAGGCGCGAGCGCGCCAACCCGCGGCTCGCCCTCGTCCTCGCCCTCGCGGGCGTCGTTGCGGGCGGACCCGCCGCGGCGCTCGCGAATCACGCGGCGCTGGACGAGGCCGCGCTGGACGAGCCCGAAGCCGCGGCCGCCGAGCCCGGGCGCACGCGCGAGGTCGAGCCCGGCGACACGCTGTGGAGCATCGCCGCGTCGGCGCTCGGCGACGGAACGCTGTGGGTCGCGGTCTACCGCGCGAACCGCGACCGGATCAAGGATCCGGCGCGCATCTATCCGGGTCAGCGCCTCGCGGTTCCCGAGCTGGATCCCGAGTCGATGGCGAGCGTGCGCCGCGAGGCTGCGTCGCTCGTCGCCGACTGAGCGACGGGTTGGCGATCGCCCCATGGATCCGGTACACCCCGCGCCAGCATGGCCCGCTACGAGAAGCTCCGGCCGCCGACCGAGGGCGAGAAGATCGGTCGGGCGGGCGACGGCAGCCTCCAGGTCCCGGACCACCCCATCGTGCCCTTCATCGAGGGCGACGGCACCGGGCCCGACATCTGGCGCGCCTCGGTGCGCGTGTTCGACGCCGCGGTGGAGCGCGCGTACGGCGGCCGCCGCAGGATCGCGTGGTACCCCATCTACGCCGGCGAGCAGGCGAACGAGATCTACGGGCCGAACAGCTGGCTTCCCGACGACACCCCCCGCGCCATCGAGGAGTACGGTCTCGCCATCAAGGGGCCGCTCACCACGCCGGTGGGCGGCGGCATCCGCTCCATCAACGTGCGCCTGCGCCAGGTCCTCGACCTCTACGCCTGCGTGCGCCCGGTGCGCTGGTACCGCGGCGTGCCCTCGCCGGTGAAGGAGCCGGGCAAGCTCGACGTCGTGATCTTCCGCGAGAACACCGAGGACGTGTACGCGGGGATCGAGTGGAAGCAGGGCAGCCCCGAGGCGCTCGAGGTGATCGGCTTCCTGAACCAAAAGATGGGCTGCAGCGTGCGCACGGACTCGGGGATCGGCGTCAAGCCCATCAGCGTCTTCGGGACGGAGCGCCTCGTGCGCATGGCGATCCGGTACGCCCTGGAGCGCGGGCGCAAGAGCGTGACCCTCGTGCACAAGGGCAACATCATGAAGTTCACCGAGGGCGCCTTCCGCGACTGGGGCTACGAGCTCGCGCGCCGGGAGTTCCGCGACCAGATCGTCACCGAGGACGAGCTCTGGGAGAAGCACGGCGGCAAGCTCCCGCCCGGGCGGATCCTGATCAAGGATCGCATCGCCGACGCCATGTTCCAGCAGGTGCTGCTGCGCCCCGACGAGTACGAGGTGGTGGCGACGCCGAACCTGAACGGCGACTACCTCTCCGACGCCTGCGCCGCCCAAGTGGGCGGGCTCGGCATCGCGCCCGGGGCGAACCTCGGCGACCGCGCCGCGGTGTTCGAGGCCACCCACGGCACCGCGCCCAAGTACGCCGGCCAGGACAAGGTGAACCCGGGCTCGGTGATCCTGTCGGGCGTCATGATGTTCGACTGGCTGGGCTGGCGCGAGGCGGGCCAGCTCGTCGAGCGCGCGCTCGAGCGCACGATCGACCAGAAGCGCGTCACCTACGACTTCCACCGGCAGATGGAAGGCGCGACGCTCGTCTCGTGCAGCGGCTTCGGCGACGCGATCATCGAGAACATCCGCGCGCTCTGATTCGACGGAAGGAACCCCCATGCGCACCCAGATCGCCCTCATCGGCGGAGGAAACATCGGCGGCGTGCTCGCCGAGCAGATCGTGGCCCGCGAGCTCGGCGACGTCGTGCTCTTCGACGTGATCGAGGGCATGCCCCAGGGCAAGGCCCTCGACATCGCGGAAGGCGCGCCGCTGTTCGGCTCCGACGCGCGCGTGGTCGGCGCGAACGACTACCGCGACATCGCCGGCGCGAAGCTCGTGATCGTGACCGCCGGTCTCGCGCGCAAGCCCGGCATGTCGCGCGACGATCTCCTCGCCAAGAACCTGGAGATCATGAAGAGCGTGGCGCAGGGCGTGAAGCAGCACGCCCCGGACGCGCACGTGATCGTGATCTCGAACCCGCTGGACGCGATGGTCTACACCTTCAAGAAGATCTCGGGCTTCCCCAAGAACCGCGTGGTGGGCATGGCGGGCGTGCTGGACTCCGCGCGCTTCCGCGCGTTCGTCGCCTGGCAGCTCGGCGTCTCGGTGAAGGACGTGACGGCGCTCGTGCTGGGCGGCCACGGCGACACCATGGTGCCGCTGCCGCGCTACTGCCAGGTGGCGGGCATCCCGGTGACGCAGCTCCTCTCCGCGGACAAGCTCCACGCCATCGGCGAGCGCACCAAGGGCGCCGGCGGCGAGGTCGTGGGGCTGCTCAAGACCGGCTCGGCCTTCGTCTCGCCGGCCCTCTCGGCGCTCGAGATGGCGGAGTCGATCCTGCGCGACCAGAAGCGCGTGCTCGCCTGCGCCTGCTACCTGGAGGGGGAGTACGGGGTCGAGGGGCTCTACGTGGGCGTGCCCTGCGTGCTCGGCGCGGGCGGCGTGGAGCGCGTCCTCGAGGTGGAGCTCGACGCCGACGAGCGCAAGCTCTTCGACGCCTCCGTCGAGCACGTGCGCTCGCTGGTCGCGCAGATCAAGCTGTGAACGGCAAAGCCCGCCCAGCGGGCGCGCAGCGAGGCGGAGCCGAGCGGAGTCCATGAACGTTCACGAATACCAGGCCAAGGCGCTCCTGCGCGAGTACGGGGTGGCGGTGCCGCCCGGACGGCTCGCCACCACGCCCGCGGAGGCGGAGGAGGCGTTCCGCGAGCTCGACGCCCCGCTGGCGGTCCTCAAGGCGCAGGTGCACGCCGGGGGCCGCGGCAAGGCGGGCGGCATCAAGCTCGCGAAGTCGGGCGCGGAGGCCAAGAAGCTGGCGAGCGAGCTGCTCGGCATGCGGCTGCGCACGCACCAGACGGGTCCCGAGGGCAAGCTCGTCCGCAAGCTCTACCTCGAAGCGGGCTGCGACATCGCCCGCGAGCTCTACCTCGGGATCGTGCTGGACCGCGCCGCGGAGCGCCTCGCCGTGATCGCGTCCGACGAGGGCGGCGTCGAGATCGAGGAGGTGGCAGGGCGAAGCCCCGAGAAGATCCTGACCGTGCACCTCGATCCCGGGCTGGGCCTCATGCCCTACCAGGTGCGCCGCGTGGGCTACGCCCTCGGCCTCGACGCCGAGGGCGTGCGCCGCCTCGAGCCCTTCCTCGGGGGGCTCCACCGGCTCTTCCTGGAGAAGGACGCCTCGCTCGCGGAGATCAACCCGCTCGTCGTGACCCGGCAGGGCGAGCTCCTCGCCCTCGACTGCAAGCTCGGCTTCGACGACGGCGCGCTGTTCCGCCATCCCGAGATCCGCGAGCTGCGCGACCCCGAGGAGGAGGACCCGCGCGAGCGCGAGGCCAAGGAGCTCGGCTTCTCCTACGTGGGCCTCGACGGCAACATCGGCTGCCTCGTGAACGGCGCGGGCCTCGCCATGGCGACCCTCGACATGATCCAGGTGTGCGGCGGGAAGCCCGCGAACTTCCTCGACGTGGGCGGGGGCGCGGACAAGGAGCGCATCACGGGCGCGTTCAAGCTGATCCTGCGCGACCCGAAGGTCGAGGCGATCCTCGTGAACATCTTCGGCGGCATCGTGCGCTGCGACCTCATCGCCGAGGGCGTCGTGGCCGCGGCGCAGGAGCTCGGCGTCTCGGTGCCCCTCGTGGTGCGCCTGCAGGGCACGAACGCCGAGCAGGGGCGCGAGCTCCTCGCGGCATCGGGCCTCGACCTCGTGCCCGCGGACACGCTGCGCGAGGCCGGGGAGAAGGCCGTGGCCGCGGCGGCCCAGAAGCAGGCGGAGGCCTGAGTGGCGATCCTGTGCGACCGCAGCACGCGCCTGCTCGTGCAGGGCCTCGGCCGCATGGGGCAGTTCCACGCGAAGCTCTCCATCGAGTACGGAACCCAGGTGGTCGCGGGCGTGAAGCCCGGCGCGGGCGGCAGCTCCGTGGACGGGATCCCCGTCTTCGACACGGTGCGCGCCGCGGTGGACGCCACGGCTGCGAACGCCTCGGTCATCTTCGTGCCCGCGCCGGGCGCCGCGGACGCGATCCTCGAAGCCGCGGACGCGGGCCTGGCCCTCGCCTGCTGCATCACCGAGGACATCCCCGCGCTCGACATGCTGCGCGCGAAGCAGGCGCTGCGCGGCTCGAAGCTCCGCCTGGTGGGGCCGAACTGCCCGGGCGTGGTGACGCCGGGCCAGTGCCGCATCGGCATCATGCCGGCGCAGATCACGCGCCCCGGTCCCGTGGGCGTGGTCTCGCGCTCGGGCACGCTCACCTACGAGGCGGTGGATCAGCTCTCGCGCCTGGGCATCGGCCAGTCCACCTGCGTCGGGATCGGCGGCGACCCCATCATCGGGACGACCTTCGTGGACGCGCTCGCGCTCTTCGAGGCCGATCCGGAGACGCGGGCGGTGGTGCTGATCGGCGAGATCGGGGGCAGCGCCGAGGAGGCCGCCGCCGAGTTCATCCGCACGCGCATGACGAAGCCCGTGGTGGCCTTCATCGCGGGGCAGCACGCACCGTCGGGCAAGCGCATGGGCCACGCCGGCGCGATCATCGCGGGCGGCAAGGGCCGCGCCGCGGACAAGATCGCGGCGCTGGAGGCCGCGGGCGTGGTCGTGGCGCGCTCGCCCGCCGAGATCGGCGAGACGCTCGCGAAGCGCGCGCCCGAGCTCGCCGGGAACGCCGCGCCGGCCCGCCGCCCCGCCGGACGTCGCGAGTCCTGAGCGCTCGACGCGCACCGGTGCCCCGCTGATATAATCCGCGCGCGTGGCGAGCCTCTTCCAAGAGTTTCTGGCGCTCGGTGAGGTGGCGGGCCGGCAGGCGGTGGAACGCTGGCCCGGCCTGCGCAAGTCCATCGGGCGCCGCGCCAGGAAGCCTCCCGCGGCGCCGGTGCCCATCGACCTGGCGCAGATTCGCGAGCGGATCCTCGCTCTCGGGCTCGAGCCCGGGCGCGATCTCCTCGTCCACTCCACCTTCCAGAACCTGCGCCGCGTGCAGGCTCGGCTCGACGAGTGGGTGCCGTTCCTCCGTGATCTCATCGGCCCGCACGCGACGCTCCTCATGCCCTCCCATCCGGTCCTGGGCGAGAAGGATGGCCTTCCGCTCTACGACGTCGCGCGCTCGCCTTCCTCGGTGGGCATGCTCACCGAGCGCATGCGCCGCACGGCGGGGGTGTTGCGCAGCCCCTTCCCGGTGGCCCCGATCCTCGCCCTGGGTCCGCACGCCGAGACCTACACCGCCGACTTCCGGGCGTCCTCGGGCGGGCTCGCCTACGGCAAGGGGAGCCCCTACCACCTGCTCACCGAGGCGCGCGGGCAGGCGCTCTACCTCGGCATCGACTTCATCCGCACCGTCACGCTCGAGCACGTGGCATTCGACCTGCTGGGTCACGATCACCCGGTCCGCGACTATCACGTCGAGAAGACCTTCCTCGTCCGCCACGAGGGGCGCGAGGAGCGCTGGCGGGTGCGCGACCATCGCAAGGAGGTGGAGCGCCGGCTCGCGACCTTCGCCTTCCGGAGCATGATCCTCGGCTCGGGCACGGTCCGGGAGTCGAAGCAGGGAGGTCTCACCCTCTCCGTCATGGACGCGAAGGCCTTCGTCGACTGGCATCTCCCGCTCGCGCGTCGCCGGGGCTGGCCCTACTGGGGCTACCTCCCGCGCCGCGCCGCGGCCTGAATCCCGGAGGTCGAATGGACACCCCCCGCATCCGGCTCCTGGTCACCTTCGACTACGAGATCTTCCACGGGCGCAACTTCGGGACCTACGAAGAGGTCCTCTTCGGCCCCACCGACGAGATCTTCGCCGTGTGCGACGACCTCGGGATCCCGGCCGTCTTCTTTCCCGACGTATGCTCGGTGTGGGCGCATCGCGATTCCGGACGCCTGGAGTACGCCGACCGCTTCGAGCAGCAGATGCGCGAGGCCGTGCGCCGCGGCCACGACGTGCAGCTGCACCTGCACCCGCACTGGCTCTTCACGAGCTTCCAGGACGGAGAGTGGCGCCTCGCCACCGACCGCATCCGCATGAGCGATCTCGGCTTCGACGGCTCCGCGCACGCGACGCCGACGTTGCTGCGTCGCGGCGTCGCCTACCTGGAGGAGCTCCTGCGCGATGAGGCCCCGGACTACCGTTGCATCGCGTTCCGAGCCGCCGCCCTGGCGCTCCAGCCGTGCGAGCGCGAGGTGCTGAGAGCCCTGCTCGACGTGGGTCTCGTGATCGACAGCAGCGTCGTGAAGGGAGTGCACTCGACGACCGACACCTATCTCATCGACTACCGCTCGGTTCCCGAGCAGGCGAACTGGTACATGCACCCCCGAACCGGCATCGGGGTGGCCGCGCCCGAAGGCGTGCTCGAGATTCCCGTGGCCACCTTCCAGCAATCTCTTCCCCGCCGCGTCGCGTTCCTCCTGCGTCGCACCCGGTCGGTGGGCCAGCGGCGGGGCACGGGGATGTCGCGTGACGCGCGGCAGACCCGCCTCAAGAACCTCTGGCATCTGGCGCTCATGAACCTGCGCTATCTCACCGCGAGCCCCTGGTTCACGCTCTCCTGCGACACGAAGGGCTTCGACCTGCGCATGGTCCTCGACGGTTTCGAGGACTTCCTGCGCCGTCACGCGGCAGACCGCGAGATCGTGGTGGCCATGATCAACCATCCGAAGCTCATGTTCGGACCCCAGCTCGAGCTGCTGCGACGATTCGTCGAGGAGACGCGGCGGCGCCACGGCCCGGAGCTCGCCTATTCCACGTTCCGCGAAGAGTACGCCCGGGGGGCCGCACCCGTGGCCGCGCCGGGCGGGGGGATCGGGTGACTCGCGAGCGCCGGACCGCCCGCTGGGATCACCCCGGGACCTCCGGTAGACTGCCGGGTTCGGTTGCGAAAGGGGTGGATCGGATGAGCGCGCCCATGACGAAGGATCGGAATGGGGGAGCGGCAGCGGACGCCGAACCGCAGGCCATCGCAGACGCCCTGCGTCGCTACCTGGTGGAGCTTTCCGAGGAGAGGCTCTCCTACGGCGAGATCGATCCGGAACGCCATCTCTTCGATCACGGCTACGTGGATTCCCTCAGCGCCGTCATGCTCCTCGCGCACATCGAAGAGCGCTGGGGCGTCCAGATTGAGGACGTCGAGCTCATCGAGAGCCTCACCAGCGTGAACGCGCTCGCCGCCCGCATCCACTCGGCCCGGTGAGCCCGCCCGAGGGCCCATGAGCGATCCGTGGAACGACTTCGAGTTCGTCGTCCAGATGCCGCACATGGCGCCGGGCGAGAAGCTCTCCGAGGTCGAGTTCCTGAAGATGCTGGCCGCCTACCAGTGGGAATCCATCGCGCGCGTGCT
>DASRUS010000223.1:0-3479 GCA_035687825.1 Myxococcota bacterium
CCCACCGCGCCCTCGCTGGACCTGCGCGAGGCGCTGCGCACGCGCAGCTTCTGGATCCTCGCGGGCGTCCTCTTCTGCTTCTACTTCTATTACCTCGGCGTGACGCAGCACCTCGTCGCCTTCGTCTCCGACCTCGGCTACTCGGATGCGCGCGCCGCAGCGAGCCTGAGCTTCACCGTGGCCCTCGGCATCTTCGCGAAGCTCGGCATGGGGCTCCTCGCGGACCGGATCCGCGTGCGGAGCGCGCTCCTCCTGAACTTCGCGGTGCTGGCGCTGGGATCGTGCCTGCTCCTCGGTGCCGGCGCGCCCCGGCTGCTGGCCGCCTTCCTCGTGGCGCACGGCGTCGCCGTGGCGGCGGAGAACGTCGTCGTGCCCCTCGTCGTCGCCGAGTGCTTCGGCGTGCGCCACCTGGCGCGCCTGTACGGCGCGCTCATGCTCACGCTCTTCCCGGGCGGCGTGCTCGGCCCGATCTTCGCCGGGGCGGTCTTCGACCGCTTCGGGAGCTACGTCCCCGCGTTCGTCACGTTCGCCGTGCTGAACGCGCTGGCGCTCGCCGCGCTCTTCGCCCTGCGCCCCGAGGCGGGGGGCGAGCCCGGCTTCGCCGCGACCGGCCGCGCGGGCATGCTCCGCGCCGAGGGGGCCGATGGATCTGCGTGACACGCGCGAGCAGGCGCGCTTCCGCGAGGCGGTGCGCGCCTGGCTGCGCGAGAACCTGCCACGGGACGGGGGCCCCGCCGCGGGGCGCGAGCCCGGCAGCGGCGCGGAACGCGTGGCCTTCGCCCGCGCCTGGCAGCGCAAGCTCCACGACGGCGGCTGGGCGGGGCTCGACTGGCCGAGGCAGCACGGCGGCCGCGGCGCGAGCCCCCTCGAGCAGGTGATCTACCTCGAGGAGTCCGCGCGCGCCGGGGCGCCGGACCTGATCCAGCTCGCCGTGGGCATCGACCTCGTCGGCCCCACGCTCATCGCCCACGGCACCCGGTTGCAGCGCGAGCGGCATCTCCCCGCGATCCTGCGCGGCGAGGAGATCTGGTGCCAGGGCTTCTCGGAGCCGGGTGCGGGCTCCGACCTCGCGAGCCTGCGCACCCGGGGCGAGCTCGAGGACGGCGAGTTCGTGGTGACGGGACAGAAGATCTGGACCAGCTTCGCCCAGCACTCCGACGCTTGCATCCTCGTCGTACGCACGGACCCGGAGGCGCCGAAGCACCGCGGGCTCTCGTTCCTGCTCGTGGACATGCGGAGCCCCGGCATCACGGTGCGGCCGCTCCGCGAGCTGACCGGCGAGGCCTGGTTCAACGAGGTGTTCTTCGAGGGCGTGCGCGTGCCGCGAGAGAACCTGGTGGGCGAGCTCCACGGGGGCTGGGACGTCGTGGTGACGACGCTCGCCCACGAGCGGGGCTCCTCCGCCCAGCACGCGCGCCTGGCCGTGGAGTTGGAGAAGCTCACCGCGCTCGCCCGGCGCACGCGGCGCGGGGGGCGCCCGGCCAGCGAGGATCCCCGGGTGCGCCAGAAGCTCGCCGAGTTCGCCGGGGGGGTCGCGATCCTGCGCGCGACCGCCTGGCGCCACGCGAGCCGGCTCGAGCGCACGGGGCGGCCGGGGCCCGAGGGCTCGACGCTCAAGCTGCTCTGGAGCGAGCTGGATCAGCGGGTGAAGGATCTCGCGCTCGAGATCCTCGGGCCCGCGGGCCTCGTCGCGGCGGGCGATGCGTGCGCCGTGGACGGCGGAGCGTGGGGCGCCGCGTGGCTCTGGTCGCGCGCTTCGACGCTCTACGCGGGGACTTCGGAGATCCAGCGCAACATCCTCGCCCAGCGCGTGCTCGGCCTCCCCCGCGCGTGACCCGCTTGCTCCGCTGCGGGGGCGGAGATACGATGGGATCTGACGTTGCGTCAGATCTGTGATGAGCGGCGTAGCCGGGCAAGCCCGTGCTGGGGGAGTCGGTCCTGCGGCTTGGATGCCCGACCGATGGAGCCGGGACACGGATCGTCGGAGTCTCGAGCACGGGCGCGCAGCGAGGCGTAGCCGAGCGGAGCGAACGAGATTGAGCAGCCGTTTTCCCTATCCGCCCTACGCGAACGGCTGGTTCCGTGTGGCGTACTCGCGCGAGCTGCCCGTCGGCGCCGTGCTTCCCCTGCGCGTTCTGGGCCGGGATCTCGTGCTCTTGCGCGACGATGAAGGGCGCGCGCACGTCCTCGACGCGTTCTGCCCGCACCTCGGCGCGCACCTGGGCCACGGCGGTCGGGTGGAGGGGCGCGCGATCCGCTGCCCGTTCCACGCCTGGCTCTTCGACGCGGCGAGCGGCCGTTGCCTCGACGTGCCCTACGCGAAGAAGATCCCGCCCCGGGCGCGCGTGCGGGCGTGGACCGTCGCCGAGCGGAACGGGCTCGTGCTGCTCCACCATCACGCGGAGCAGGAGCCGCCGGCCTGGGAGATCCCGGAGCTCCCGGAGCTGGGCTCGCCGGAGTGGTCGCCGCTCGAGATCCGGCGCTGGACCGTGCGCAGCCGCTGGCTCGACATGAACGAGAACGCGGTCGATCGGGTCCACTTCCGCTACGTGCACGGCACCGCCACGATCCCGGAATCGGAGGTCCGCGTGGAGGGGCACGTGCTGCGCGTGCGCAACCGCGTGACGTTTCCGACGCCGCGCGGCCCGGTGGAGGGCGGGCTCGAGACCACCGACCACGGCCCGGCCTTCCAGACCGTGCGCCTCACCGGTCTCCTCGAGACGCTCATGCTGAACACCGCGACGCCCATCGACGAGGAGAGCACCGACGTGAGCTTCGCCTACACGGTGAAGCTCGGGGGCTCGGAGGCCGCGCGCGGGCTCGGCGCGGCGCTGATCCGCGACCTCGAGAAGCAGATGGAGCAGGACATCGTGATCTGGGAGCACAAGACGTACTGGCCGCGCCCGCTGCTCTGCGACGGCGACGGGGAGATCGGGACCTATCGGCGCTGGATGCGGCAGTTCTTCAGCGAGGCGTGGTGAGGCCGTGAGCGTCCGCGCGATCGACGCCTGGGTGAACGTGAACATGGCCGAGATGGGCCGCCCCGACTACCTGGTACGGGTGGCCACCGACTACTTCAAGCAGGGCGCTGACTTCTTCCGCAACTACTCCATCGAGGAGACGCTCGCGAGCATGGACGAGCTCGGGGTGGAGAAGGCGATCCTGACCGTGGATCCGGGGCGCCCCTCCGCCCACGTGCTGTCGTTCGCGCAGACCCACCCGGCACGATTTCCGCTCGGCGCGCAGGTCGATCCGCGCCGCGGCATGAAGGCGCTGCGCGAGCTCGAGGGCTTCGCGCGCAACCATCCGCTCACGCTCGTGCGCGTCACGCCCTTCACCCTGGATCTGCCCCCCAAGGACGCCGTCTACTACCCCGTGTACGCCAAGTGCATCGAGCTCGACGTGCCCATCACGCTCAACACCGGGATCCCCGGGCCGCCCGCGCCGGCGGAGTGCCAGGATCCCATCCACCTCGACCG
>DASRUS010000224.1:0-3749 GCA_035687825.1 Myxococcota bacterium
CACGACGAGGCCCTCCGCGGCGGCGCGCCGGGCGAACCGGTACGTGTAGTGATCGACGGAGGTGTTCTCGCGGATGAAGAGCGCGTCGAACTCCGCCACGCGGCCGTAGTCGTTGCGGTCGATGAAGGTGGAGTCGATGCCCAGGCTCTGGCCGGCCTTGACGAAGCGGCGCAGCGCCTTCGAGTTCGACGGGGCGTCGTCCGCGTCGGGGTTCACGAGGATCGCGAGGTCGTAGCGGTATTGCCGCGAGGAGCGCGCCCGCCAGGGCCGGTCGAGGTACTGCTCCGCCTGGGCGATCACGAAGTCGCGGTGCGAGTCGGGGATGTCGCTCGTCGCGATGAGGCGCAGGCTCTGGAGCTTCCACTCCTCCTCGTGCACGAAGCTCGCGCGCAGGAACGGGGCGGGGAACTGGTTGAAGATCGCGCGGCACAGACGGTCGTAGCGCTTGGCGAGGTTGCGCCCGAAGTAGATGCTGAGCTCGAAGCCGTTGGAGCGGAGCTTGCCGAGCGCGCCCTGGAGCACCTCGTCCAGGTCCTCGGAGGCGATGCGCAGGAGCGGCGAGATGCGGAGGTCCTGGATGGTCTCCACGGACGGGATGGGCCGGTGCCGGCGCGCGGAGGCGAGCAGCGACACGTAGTAGCCGATCGACTGGTAGCCGTAGGCGCGGCACAGGTTGAAGACGTGCGCGCCGCGCAGCTCGGCGTAGCGCGGGTCGGTGAGGTAGGTCCGGGCCGAGACCACCTCCACCCCGCGGATGTGCAGCGGCCAACGACTTGGGTTCTCGATCACGGCGAGCGCGCTCACGCGCCGACTCCTTTCGACCGGGGCGGTTCGAGGACGAGCAGGTTGGCGTCGTAGGTGAGGACGCCGAGCAGGATGGCACCCAGCACGCGCTGGATGTGGACCCAGTAGTAATGGACCCCGTAGCGGGGGTTGTCCTGGAGGGGGTCGGCCACCAGCACGCGGCGCTCCTTCGGCGCGTAGCCGCACAGCACGACGAAGTGGCCCGTGGGCTCGCCGCGGACGTCGTCGTACACGAGCCGGTCGCTGCCCGCCTCGCGCGCGCAGCCGTACAGATAGGTGGCGCTGAGCCCGCAGAGCAGCGGGCGTCCCCGCTTCAGGTACCCGCGCACGAGGCCGGGGCGCAGCTCCTCGAAGCGGAGCTCGCCGCCGAGCGCCAGGTACTCGAGGTAGCCCTCGGTCGAGGCGCGGAGCCTCGCGTCCGCCTTCGACTCGGCCTGGCGCCCCAGGCGCTCCGCCAGGTCGAGGCTCGGGTTCGAGAACCAGGTGGGGTCGAAGAGCGAGAGGTTGTAGGTGTAGATCCGGGCGGCGTAGCCGCGCCGCAGCGCGTGACCGGCGAGGGAGACCGCGAGCGTCCCGCCGGTCTCGAGCTGGGGGATCTCGGCGCTGAGCTCGCTCAGTGGAACGTCGTCGCCGAAGAAGCGATACACCGCCTGGAGACAGGTGGGCCCGCAGGCCGCGTCGTCCGGCTGCGGCTGGATCTCGAACTCGAGGCGGCTCTCCATCCCGGCCCGGATGGTTGCGGATCGGGGCCTCGGGTCAAGCGCGGGACCCGGCGAGCGGCTCGAACGCGAAGCCGAGCAGGCTCCGCAGCTCCTCGAGCCGCGCCGCGCAGTCCGCGCGGTCCGCGCCGCCCAGGTTCACGACCGCGTAGCGCTGGCTGTTCCCGTCCTCGCCGGACTCGAAGTCGGTGAGCAGGTCCCCGCTCGCGCACTCGTTCCACACGAGCGTCCCGGGGAAGCGGGCCTCCGCCGCCCGCACGTCGCGCGCGTCCGGCGCGCGCTCGACCCGCACGGGCCGGAACGTGCGCAACGGGAAGCTCGCCGCCGCCGCGAAGCCGCCCCGGCCCCGGGCGGGCGTCGGCCGCTCCCCCGCGGCCAGCGCGAGGGCCACCTGGTAGCCGTTCGTGCCGTCCACCTTCGCGTAGAGGTCCGCGAACTGGCCGCACATGCGCGGGTTGATCTCGATGATCGAGATGCGGTCGCGCGCGGAGTCGTAGAACATCTCGACGTTGAAGAGCGAGCGATCGAGGCCGAGGTGCAGGATCGCGCGCCGCGCGATCGTCCCCATGCGCTCCTGGACCTTCGCGTCGAGGCCCGAGGGGTAGTCGAAGCGCAGGAAGCTCCCGGTCTCGGGGTCGCAGGTCGAGTCCACGACGCCCAGGAGCTCGACCTCCCCATCCGCCGCCCAGCCCTCGACGGTGACGGGCTGGCCGCGCACCACCTCCTCGGCGATGAGCCAGCGGCCGTCGAGGTCGAGGTCGCTCATCTCGCGAACGATCCGGTGGAAGATGCGCAGGTACTCGTCGAAGAACCCCGCCAGGCGCGGGCTCGCCCGGTAGGCTTCGAGCTCCGCCTCGCTCGCGATGCGCCGCGCGAGGATCGAGTAGGCGCTCTTCACGGGCTTGACGAAGCACGGGAATCCGATCGCCGGCGTGCCCCGGCCGTGGGGCGCCAGCAGGTCGAAGGCCGGGGTCGCCTCGGGCACGCACTCGCGCTGGGCGAGGCGCGAGTACCACTTGTGGGAGCAGCGCAGGACCGCGCCGGGGCGCGGGCCCGGCAGGCCGAGGCGCGCCGCGATGGCGCCGGCCAGGAGCGCGCCCGGGTAGTCGCTCGAGGTGGCGACGCCGTGGATCTCGCCCCAGCGCCCGGCCACGGCCTCGTCCACGAACGCCCCGGGGTCGAAGCTCGCGGGGCAGTCGGCGTCCGCGGGCTCCGCCCACACGAGCTCGAAGCGCTCGCGCAGACCGGAGCAGGCCGCGAGCTGCTTCGCGTCCCAGGCGGTGGGCATGACGAGGAGGATGCGCTTCATGGGCGCGCAAGCGTGGATCAGAGCCAGTTGCTCATCAAGACGAAGGGCGACCGAACGCCGTTCAGCGCCGGAACCCGTAGTCGCGGATCGGCTCGCAGACCTGGATCCGATACTCCTCGTAGAAGCGGGCCCGGCCGCGCTGCTGCGCGTCGCGGTGCTCCGGGTGCTCGCGCCAGGCGCGGGCGTGCGCGTCGGACTCGAACTCGATGACGGAGATCCGCTCACCGTCGTCGGCGCGGAAGGTCTTGAACGAGACGAAGCCGGGCATGGCCGAGGCCAGCGCGAGCATGCGCTTCGCGGTGGTCTCGTACTCCTCGCCCGCGTCGTCGCGCAGGCGGCTGCGGAAGAGGACGACCACCAACGGGCTAGACCTCCGCGGCGTAGGGCGGCGCGGGGTGGTACTCGATGTAGTGCTGCACGCGACGCGCGAAGGCCGGGTCGTGGAGCTGGCCCACGAGCCAGAGGGCCATGTCGATCCCCGCGGAGACGCCCGCCGCGGTGACGAGGTTCCCGTCGCGCACGTAGCGCACCTTCTCGAGCACCGTCACGTCGCCGCGCTGGCGGAGCGTCTCGACGAAGCTCCAGTGCGTGGTGACGCGCTTGCCCTTCGCGAAGCCCGCCTCGTGGAGCAGCAGCGCTCCCGTGCAGACGCTCGTCACCCAGCGGCACTGCGCGCCCGTCTTGCGCAGCCACTCGACGAGGGCGGGATTGCCGACCTCGCGGCGCGTGCCCTGTCCGCCGGGCACCACCACCACGTCGAGGGCCGGTGCGTTCGCGAAGCTGTGATCGGGGACGACGCGCATGCCCTTGGCGCAGCGCTGGGGGCGCTCGCTCTGGGCGTTGCTGACGACCCGGCTCGCCCAGCGGTCGCGGTCGCGCGAGGCCTCGAAGGCTGCGGCCGTGGCGGCGAGCTCGGA
>DASRUS010000225.1:0-3013 GCA_035687825.1 Myxococcota bacterium
ACGAAGACGGGGTGGCCCCGCTCGTCCACCACCGGCACGTGCCGGAAGCCGCCCACGGACATCTTGTTCAGCAGGTACGCGATGCTCGCGTTCACCGGCAGCGTCTCGGGCTCGGTCGTCATCACGTCGCCGAGCGGCAGGGTCGCGGGGTTGCGGCCGCGGTCCACGATGCGCAGCAGCACGTCGCGTTCGGTGAAGATGCCCACCACCTCGGACTCGGAAGAGCCGTCGCGCGTCACGAGCACGTAGCCGCGGTGCTCCGCCTGCATGGTGCGCACCGCCTCGGTCACGGTGTCGTGCGGCGAGAGCAGGATCAGCTTGCCGTGGGGCAGGACGGAGAGCGGCTCGCGGAGCAGGTTCGAGTCGAACACGCGGACCGGCTTCGCCTCCTCGAAGTATCGCTCGTCGCCCTCGGGAACATCGAAATCCCGGGCCATGTCCCGTCCTCCGAGCCATCCCCCATCGTGGCCAAGCATATCAGAGGTTCGCGGCATCCGACCCCTCGGATCGGTGTGCGGCTACGGGCGCAGCGTGACGCGGAGCACCCCTTCCGGAAGGCCGAGCCCCACGCGGATCTGCTCGAGGAGGGCCCGCACGTCCGGGTGCAGCTCCTCCGCCCGCATGGCCCGCGCGATGCGGCTCGGGGGGAGCGAGCCGAGGAGCTGGTCGAGGGGCCCGTGGCGCGCGAGGAGTCGCTTCGCGTCCAGGTTTGCGAGGGCCGCCTCGTCGTCGGCCGGCGGGAGGAGGGCGCGCAGGGAGCGCAGCACGCGGAGCTCCGCGGGCGCCCGCGCGCTCCGGCGGATCGCGTCGGGGACGAGGAGGTAGCTCTCGATGTGGCGGCGCCGCCAGGTGAAG
The DNA here is from genome assembly GCA_035687825.1 of Myxococcota bacterium. GTDB lineage: Bacteria > Myxococcota_A > UBA9160 > UBA9160 > DASRUS01 > DASRUS01. Next base: position 856 of record DASRUS010000225.1, read on the forward strand.
AAGGCGAGGCCCGGCTCCTCGTCCGCGAGGCGCGGCGCGCCGCTCTCGCCGTCGCGGTCGAGCACGCAGAGGCCGCGCTCCGCCTCGCCCCGGGCCCGGAGCTCGCGGAAGTGCGCCACTGCGCGGGCGGGCTGGCGTCCGCCGAGGATCACGGTGCACTCCGCGATGCCCCGCGCGAGGATGGGCGAGACGCGCTGCGCCCACGTGCGCAGGAGGTCGCGGTCCCGGGGACCCTCCACGTAGAGGACGAACCCGGCCGGGGTGGGCCCCGCTGCGGGCCGGACTCGTGACACGGCCTCCCCCCGCCTGCGCGCCGGCGGGTCGCCGACGCATTCAGGTGTCGGATCGCGCGGGGCGCGGACGCCGGGAACGTAGCCTCAGCGCTCGAGGACCGCGAGCGCCTCCACGTGCGGGGTCTGCGGGAAGAGGTCGAAGGCTCGCACGCCGCGGAGTTCGAAGCCCTCCCCGCCGAGGAGCGCCGCGTCGCGCGCCAGGGTCGCGGGATCGCAGGAGAGCAGGACGATGCGCCGCGGCGCGAGCCGCGAGAGCGCCTCGGCGCTCCCGGGCGGGAGACCCCGGCGCGGCGGGTCGAGGATGACGGCGTCCGCGCCCCCGGGCAGCCGCCGCATCGCGAGCACGGCCTCCACGGGCTCGGCGATCACCTCCACGTTCGCGAGGCCCGCGGCCCGGCAGCTCTCCGCGAGGTCGCGCGCCGCGTCGCGGCTCGCCTCCACCGCGACGACCCGCGCGAAGCGCCGCGCGAGGCCGAGGGTCAGGAAGCCCGCCCCCGCGAAGAGCTCGAGGGCGAGGGCGCCGCTGCCGGCCGCCTCGGCCACCGCGCTCGCGAGCGTCTCCAGCAGCAGCGCGTTCGACTGCACGAAGACGCCCGGCGAGACGCGCAGGCGGTCCGCGCCCACCGCGACGAGGATCGGCTGGCCGCGCTTCCCGCGGCCTTCGAGGAGGACCGCGCGGGTCGCGCCGCCCTCGCCCACGGTGAGCTCCCACTCCCCGGCCTGCGCCGGCGGGTGCTCGGCGAGCTCGCGCAGGCGCGCCTCGAGCTCGGGGACGAGCACGGGGCAGCGCGCGGTGGCGCAGAGCGCGTGGGAGCGCTGGCGCCGGAAGCCCACGCGCCCCCCCTCCACGAGCACGCGCGCCCGGCCGCGATACGCGTACGGGGACGGCGACGGCTCGACGCGCAGCTCACCGGGCACCCGGAGCTTCCCGATCCGCTCGAGGGCGTCGCGCAGGATCGCCGCCTTCGCCTCGAGCTGCGCGGCGTAGGTCACGTGCTGCCACGTGCAGCCGCCGCACGCGCCGAAGACCGCGCAGACGGGATCCGTGCGCGCGGGGCCGGCCTCGAGGAGCTCCACCGCGCGACCCCGCGCGTGGCGTGCGTGGACCTCCACGAGCCGCACGCGGACCCGGTCGCCCGGTGCGGTCCCGGGCACGAAGACCGCGCGGCCGTCGGGAGCGCGGCCCACCCCGTCGCCGCCCGCGGCGAGGGAGTCGATGCGCAGCTCCATCCAGGCGGATCCCGAGCCCGGCAGAGCCGGGCCCACCCGCACTCCGCTCGCCTTGCAACCACTGGGGCGGCGAGCCTCCGGCTCGCCTTGGCTGCGCGCGCCTCTGGTGCTCACCGGGTTCCTCGACCTGCGGGCCGTGGCACCCTCACTCCACCCGCAGGTGCTTGCGCAGGAACTCGACCATGCGGTCGATGGTCTGCCGCGCCTGGGGGAAGAACTCCATCTGCGCGAAGCCGTGCGGCATCCCCTCCACGAGGACGTGCTCGTGCGCGACGCCGGCGCGCCCGAGGGCGTCTGCCAGGCGCTGCGCCTGGCCGAGCAGCGGATCGGCGCCACCCACCACCACGAAGCTCGGCGGCAGGTGCTCCGCCGCGTGGAGCGGGCTCACGCGCGGATCGCACAGCAGCGCGTGCGGCGCGTTCGCGCCCAGGTACGAGTCCACCATGAGATCCAGCATGCCGCGCCCGATCTCGGCGAAGCGCTCGTCGGCGTCCAGGCCGTCGCGGATCGTCGCGAAGTCGAAGACGCCGTAGAGGAGGAGGGCGGCGCCGATGCGCGGCACCGAGCCGTCGCGCGCGAGCGCGATCGCCGTCGCCGCGGAGAGGTTTCCGCCCGCGGAGTCGCCGCCGATCGCG
>DASRUS010000226.1:0-4790 GCA_035687825.1 Myxococcota bacterium
CCAGGAGGCGAGCGATCCAGACTCGGTGCTGCGGAAGAGCTCGCCGTTCCTGGCGGAGACGCTGAAGCTCGGTACCGAAAAATACGGGTTGCTCGCGTTCAAGGTGCTCTCCGTTGGCATCGCCAAGGGTCATCCCCTGAAAGAGCTCACCCACCCGGCCGTGGTCGCTCCAGTCTGGAAGCGGATCGTCGCCATCGCGGACAAGTACTATCAGCCCGGCAAGTTCACGACGTTCCCGGCCTACGAGTGGACCGCCTCACCGAATTCCAAGAACCTCCACCGCAACATCTTCTTCCTGGACTCGAAGAAGTTGCCGGAGGTACCCTTCACTGCCCTCGATTCTTCGGATCCGCGCGACCTCTGGCAATGGATGGACACCCAGCGGAAGGCGGGAAACGAGGTGCTCGCCGTCTCGCACAACTCGAACCTGAGCGACGGCGTGATGTTCCCGACGGAGGTGGACCACAAGGGTCGGCCGATCGACCGGGCCGACGAGCCGTGGAACCTGACGACTCCGCTGCGGGCTACGGAGCGAACGTCACTTCCGTGTGTCGATCGTTCCAGTAGACGGCCATCGGCTGGCGCAGGTCCATGGCCGCGGGGAGCACGATCCAGCCGAGCACCACCTCGCCCGCGTCGAGGTCGCCGAGGCGGCCCTGGAGCAGGCCGAGCTGGAGGGGCTGGGCGGGGTCGGGGGAGAAGGAGAGATGCCCCTGGGTGAAGGTCAGCGTGGCGTGGAAGGGCTCGGCGCGCTGCGCCACGACGCTGAACAGGAGGACGGGCCCCGGACCGAGCGACGCTGCCTGGGGATGGGCGCCGCGCAGCCGCTCCTCGAACGCGGCGGAGCGCGCCAGGGCGACGGCCATGGCCTCCGAGCCGTCGGCGCCCTCCTTCACGAACTCCACGGGCGCGCCTTCCTGCGAGAGCTCCACGATCAGGAAGAGGTCGCGAATCTCGTCCTCCGCCAGGGCGAGCGTGGCAGGGGCGGCCGCTGCGCTCACGACCGGCGCCATCCCCAGCGGCTGCGCGGTCGGCGGCGCGGCCGCGGGCGCCGCCAGCGCCCCGCCGTCGGAGAGGCCGGGGGCGCCCCCGTTGCGAAGGGCGCGCACCTCCCGCGCCGCGTCGATCAGGTTGTACGGGTTGTTCGGGTCGGCGCCCTGGGTGTAGACCTCCCAGGTGTAGGGGCGCGGCAGGAGCTCCGGGCGCAGCGGCGGGACCTCGCTCGGCTCGACGAGCTTCGCGCCCGAGCAGGGGATCGCCTCGCGCTGGCGCACCACGAAGAGGCTGCCGTCCGGACACAGCCCCGTGATGGTCCCCGAGCCCGCGTGGGCCGCCGCGAATGCGCCGCCCAGGAGGAGCGCGACGAGGGGCATGGAGAGGCGGGCCAGCCCACGACCGGCCCACCCATGGCTCGAGCTTCCACCCAGCATGATCGGCAGCATGATCGGCAGCATGATCAACACCGCATCGCGCGAGCTTCTCCGCGCCTGGATGCTAACCGTGGAACATGCGCAAGATCAATCGGATTCGGGAGAACTCGCAGACTCCGCTCGAGGTCTCGTCCGCCCCCGGGAGCGGGCTGCGTGCGCGCGCAGGGCCTCGACCTCCCCGGCTGTCAGCCGGCGGGCCTCGCCCCGGCCGAGGGCCCCGAGACGCAGCGGACCCAGGCGCACCCGCAGGAGCTGCCGCACCGGATGGCCGAGGGCTGCGCAGGCGCGCCGGATCTGGCGCTTGCGGCCTTCGCGCAGCACGAGGTGGAAGTGCGTGCCGTTCTCGGCGGCGTCGAAGCGGCGCTCGAAGACGCGCGCGGGCGCCGTCCGCGCCCCGTCGAGCACGACGCCGGCCTCGAGCTGCCGGGCGCGCTCGGCGCCGAGCCGACCGCCCACGCGCACCGCGTACTCGCGCTCGCTCCCCCGGGAGGGATGCAGGAGCGCGTGCGCGAGGTCGCCGTCGTTCGTGAGGAGGAGGAGCCCCTCCGTGTCGCGATCGAGACGACCCACCGGGAAGACGCTCCCGCGGAGCTCCGCGGGGACGAGATCCATGACCGTGGCCCGGCCCTCCGGGTCGCCGCGGGTCGTGAGGACGCCCGCGGGCTTGTGCACGATCCAGTACTCGCCCGGCGCCCGCGCCACGGGACGGCCGTCGAGGGCCACCACCTCGTGCGCTGGGTCCGCCGATTCGCCGAGCCGAGCCACACGGCCATCGACCGTCACCCGCCCCGCGCGGAGCAGGTCCTCGGCTCCGCGCCGCGAGGCGAGCCCGGCGGCGGCGAGGAGCTTCTGGAGGCGCACCCGCGAAGACGATCCCGACGAGCCGTCGCCGCCCACCCGGCGTGGTGACCCCGTGCGCGACGGGCTCAGTGGAGCGTCTCCTCCCAAGCGTCGGGATCTTCGTCGATCTCCGCGTCGGCTTCGAGGCGCTCGGGCGGTGCGCCGTCCTCCGCGCCGGGGGCCGAGGCGTGCAACGCTGCCTCGGACGCCTCGGGCTCGGGGGGATTCGACACGAGCTCCTGGATCTCGCGCAGCGTGGGCAGGTCGGAGAGCGCCGGCAGGCCGAACACCTCGAGGAAGCGCTTCGTGGTGCCGTAGACGATGGGCCGCCCCGGCACCTCGCGGTGGCCCCCGATCCGCACGAGCTTGCGCTCCACCAGGCTACGGAGCACCGCGCCCACGTCCACGCCGCGCACGTGCTCGATCTCGGCGCGCGTGGCGGGCTGCTTGTACGCCACCACGGCGAGCGTCTCGAGCGCGGCGCGCGAGAGGCGCACCGGACGGTCCTTCTCGAGCTGCTGGAGGTAGCCCTTGTACTGCGAGCGCGTGCGGATCTGCCAGCCGCCGGCCACCTCCCAGATCTCGACGGCGCGGCCCTGCGCGCGCCAGCCCGCGTTCAGCTCCTCCACGAGCTCGCGCGCGAGCCCGGGCGTGCAGCCCGGCACGATCGACGCGAGCTGCGCCGCGGAGACGGGCTCCGGCGCTCCCACCACGAGCGCCTCCACGATCCGGAGCTGCTCCTCCCGGTCCATGGCCTCCTCCTCACATGAGCTCGGAAATGCGCTGCGCCCAGTCCTCGGCGAGCTCTCCGGAAACCCTTCGCACCCGGATCGGGCCCTCGGGCGCACCGCTCGTCCCCACGCCCTGATAGATGCGCAGGGCGCCGAGACGCGTGAGCTCGAGGATCGCGAGGAAGCTGGCGATCACGACGGCGCGGCTCGCGACCTCGCCCGCCGCGCCTTGGAAGAGGTCCAGGAACTCGAGCGTCTCGGCGCGCTCCAGCGCGTCCATCACCGAGCGCATGCGCTCGATGACCGTGACCTCCTCGACCTCGACCTCGTGCGTGGCGCTGCGCGCCCGCGACTGGTCGAGCACGCGGCGCATGGCGGTCAGGAGCTCGAAGAGCCCCACGGCGATCGTGCGCTCCTCGTCGGGGAGGGGCTCCACGCCCGGCACACTCGGGCGGAATACGTCGCGCCCCAGGCGCGGCAGCTCGCCGAGCCCCGCGGCGGCTTCCTTGAAGCGCTGGTACTCGAGCAGGCGCGCCACGAGCTCCGCGCGCGGATCGAGGCCGTCCTCGTCGTCCTCGCCGGGCTCGGGCGGGAGCAGCATGCGCGACTTGATCCACGCGAGCGTCGCGGCCATGAGCAGGTATTCGCCCGCCACGTCGAGGTCGAGCTCCCGCAGGAGCCCCAGGTACTCGAGGTACTGCGCCGCGATGCGGGTGATCGGGATGTCGGTGACGTCCACCTCGTTCATGCGGATCAGGTGCAGGAGCAGGTCGAGCGGCCCTTCGAAGACCGGGAGCTTGACCGCGTAGGCGGGGCCCGCAGGCTGCAGGGCCTCGAAGGGGGATTCGGTCCCGGGGTCGCTCGGATCCGACATCGGAGCTCCACGCGGAGGAACGGTGGAGGGGTCGCGGCAGTATCCAGGATCGCCCCGGGCAGGGCAAGCCTCGCCCGCGCTCACGAGCCCGCCGTTGGCGCCGCCGGCCGCGCGCGCCGCCGTTGAGCGGTGAGCCGCCGCGCCAGCTCCGCGGCGAGCGCGAGCGCCTCCTCGCGGCTGCGCACGCGACCGTCCAGATACGCCGCGCGCAGCCGGGCGAGCGCGCGACCCACCTCGGGTCCCGCGAGGCCGAGCTCCACGAGCTCCGCGCCCCCCACCGGTGGGCGCCGGGCGCGGTCCTCCGCCGCCCAGCGCACCACGCGCCGGCGAAGCGGCGGAGGCGCGCAGGCGAAGAGCGCGAGGAGATCCTCCTCGCCGAGCTCCCCGAGCACGCGATCGACCTCGCCCCGGCCTCGCGCCCGCGCGATCGCGCGCAGCGTGCGGTCGCGCAGCGTCGACCACTCGACGACGCGGCGCGCGCCCTCGCCGCGCACCGAGAAGCGGCGCAGCGCGCGCCGCCGCAGCGCGGGCGGGAGCGGCGCCAGCCAGAGCGCCAGCCCGGGCACCCACGGGCGCGCGCGCGCGACGGGCCAGGGCCGCTCGCGCAGCGCCCGCCCCAGCCGCTGGAGGGGCCGGGCCGCCGACCGGGGCAGCTCGAGGCCGGGCTCCACCACGACGAGCACGTGCCAGTCGGCGAGCCAGCGCAGCGCCCGGGCGGGATCGAGGCCGAGCGCGGCGTCCTCGAAGAGCTTCTCGATCTCGCGGCGCAGCCGCTCGCCGCTCACGCGGCCGAAGGCGCCGTCGCGCAGCGCCGCGCGCAGGGGGCCGAGCGAGTCGCGCGTCAGCCGGAAGCCGAGGCGCGGGCCGAGGCGCGCGGCGCGCAGCGCGCGCGTGGGATCGTCGTGGAAGCTCCGC
>DASRUS010000227.1:0-2267 GCA_035687825.1 Myxococcota bacterium
GGCGGACGACGTGCTGCTGGTCGGCGTGTCGAAGACCGTGGACGCGGGGCGGATCCGCGAGGCGCTCGCGGCGGGGCTCGGGGCGCTCGGCGAGAACCGGGTGCAGGAGGCGCGCGCGAAGATCGCCGAGCTCGGGCGCCCGGTGCCGTGGCACCTGGTCGGGCACCTGCAGACGAACAAGGCGCGGGAGGCGCTCGAGCTGTTCGACGTGATCCACTCGCTCGACCGGATCGAGCTGGCGCGCGAGTGCGACAAGCGCGCGCGGGCGCGCGGCCGCGCCGTCGAGACGCTCGTCGAGGTGAACCTGGCGGGCGAGGCGTCCAAGGGCGGCGTCGCGCCCGGCCGGCTCGCCGCGCTCCTCGACGCGCTCGCCCCGCTCGCGCACGTGCGCGTGCGCGGGCTCATGGCGATCCCACCCGAGGCGCCCGCGCCCGAGGCCGCGCGGGAGTGGTTCCGCGCGCTCGCGAAGCTCGGCGCGCAGCACGGCCTCGCCGAGCTGTCGATGGGCATGAGCGCCGACTTCGAGGTGGCGATCGAGGAGGGCGCGACGCTGGTCCGGGTCGGCACGGCGATCTTCGGGCCGCGCCCCGCCCGGCCGGCGCGGGAGCGGGAGGAGCGATGACGATCAAGGGCAGGAAGGTCGGCTTCGTGGGCGCCGGCAACATGGGCGAGGCGCTGATCAAGGGGCTGCTCGCGGCGGACCTCGTCCCCGCCGAGGCCGTCTACGTGACCGACGTGCGCCTCGAACGGCTCAAGGAGCTCGACCGGCAGTACGGTGTCCAGATCGCCGCCAACAACACGGAGCTCGTGCGCCAGGTGGACGTGGTGCTCCTCGCGGTGAAGCCGCAGATCATGGAGCCGGTGCTCCGCGAGATTGCGCCGGCGGTGACCCGCAAGCGGCTCCTGATCTCGATCGCCGCCGGGATCTCCACCGCGAAGATCCGGGAGGCGCTCGGCAAGGACGCGCGGCTGATCCGCGTGATGCCCAACACGCCCGCGCTGGTCCTGGAAGGCGTGACCGCGATCGCCAAGGGCGAAGGGCTCGAGGCCGGCGACCTCGACATCGCCGGCGAGATCTTCAGCGCCGTCGGACGGGTGGTCGTGCTCGGCGAGGAGCTGATGGATGCGGTCACCGGGCTGTCCGGCTCGGGCCCGGCGTACGTCGCGATCGTCGTGGAATCGCTCGCGGACGGCGGGGTGCGGATGGGCCTCGACCGGATCACCGCCATGACGCTGGCGACCCAGACGGTCCTCGGCGCCGCCCGACTCCTGCTCGAGACCGGGCTGCACCCGGGCGCCCTCAAGGACATGGTCAGCTCGCCGGGCGGCACCTCGATCGCGGGGGTCGCCGCCCTCGAGGCGGGCGGGATCCGTCACACGTTCATCACCGCCGTCGAGCGCGCCACCCTCCGCTCACGGGAGCTCGGCCGGGGATGACTCCATGTTCCTCCTGAGCAATCTCCTCCTCGCGCTGGCGCGACTGGTCAACCTGGTGCTCGTCGCGTACATGTGGATCATCATCGCTCGCGCGGTGCTCTCGTGGGTCAATCCCGACCCGTACAACCCCATCGTCCGCCTTCTCTACCGCGTGACGGAGCCGGTCCTGCGCCCGATCCGGCACCGGTTGCCGACCGTGGGGATGGGGCTCGACCTCTCGCCCATCGTGGTGCTCCTGGGGATCTACTTCCTCCAGTGGTTCCTGGTCGACTCGCTCCGCGACCTCGCCCTGGGCATGCGATAGCGAGCCGGAGGTTGTGATGCGAATCAGCCCCCTCGACATCCGGCAACAACAGTTCACCGTCCGCACGTTCCGGGGTTTCGACAGCCAGGAGGTGGACGCGTTCCTCGACGACGTCGCCGAGGACTACGAGGCGGTGCTGAAGGAGAATGCGCTCCTCAAGGAGCAGGTCGCGGGCTTCGAGGAGCGCGCGCGTGGCCTCGCCGAGCGCGAGAGGGCGCTGCAGGACACCCTGATCGCGACCCAGCGCCTCGGGGACGAGATGAAGGCGGCGGCCCGGCGCGAGGCGGAGCTGCACACGCGGGAAGCGGAGCTGCGCGGCGAGAAGATCCTCGAGGAGGTCCGGGGCGAGGAGGCGAAGCTCAGGAGCGAGGTGCAGGCCCTCCGCCGCACGCGCCGGCAGCTCATCGAGGACCTGCGCTCGACGCTCGAAAGCTACCAGCGGCTCATGTCCGCCGAGTTCGGCGACGATGCGGGCGGCACGGACGCCAGGGGTTGACGAGGCGCGGCTCGCGGTGCGCGTGCAGCC
>DASRUS010000228.1:0-7041 GCA_035687825.1 Myxococcota bacterium
GAAGTGGAGCGCTTCGTCGGCGTAGATGTTCCCGCCGCCCGCCACGACCGCCTGGTCGAGGAGCAGGCTCTTCAGCGCGACCGTGCGACCTCGCGTCGCGGCGAAGAGCGCGGCGCCGTCGAGCTGGAGAGCGTCCACCCCCAGGCGGTCGAGCCGCTCGTGGTGCGCGCCGGGACGCAGCCAGAGCACCTTGCCGAACTTCCGCACGTCGCGCATCCACACGTCGGGGCCCGCGTCGGCGAAGCGGATGCGCAGGTGCGTGTGGGCGTCCGGCCGGAAGCGGATCTGCTCGCCGGGTCGCAGCGCCGCGCGCGCCGTGGCGGACAGCAGCCTCGGGCTCGCGACCCCGTCCGCGAAGAGCTGGCCCGTCATCCCCAGGTGGACGACCAGTCGCGCCCCGTCGTCGAGGGACGCCACGAGATACTTGCCGCGGCGCGCGAGCGCGCGCACGGTGCGTCCCGCCAGGCGCCCGCGCAGGCGCGCGGGGGAGGTGAGGAAGAAGTAGCTCGGCCGCGATGTGAAGACGCGCGCGATGGTGCGCCCTACGAGCACGGGCTCGATGCGGCGGCGAGTGACCTCCACTTCCGGGAGCTCGGGCATGAGTGACGCGGAGTGTACCCGAGCCGGGTGGTGAGCCGACCGGCCGGAAGGTAGATTCCGCGCTCCATGAGCGAGCCGAGCGACCGGGCGCCGAAGACGTACTACCCGGACGTCGATCCGCGCCCGAGCTTTCCCCGCATCGAGGAGGAGATCCTCGCCGTCTGGCGCCGCGAGCGGATCTTCCAGGCGTCGGTCGCGAACCGGCCGTCCGGACCGGACGGCAAGAACGAGTACGTCTTCTACGACGGCCCGCCCTTCGCGAACGGACTCCCCCACTACGGGCACCTGCTGACGGGCTACGTGAAGGACGTGGTGCCGCGCTTCCAGACGATGCGCGGCCGGCGCGTGGAGCGCCGCTTCGGCTGGGACTGCCACGGGCTCCCCGCGGAGATGGAGGCGGAGAAGGAGCTCGGCCTCTCCGGGCGAGCGGCGATCGAGGCGTTCGGCGTCGAGCGCTTCAACGACCACTGCCGGCGCTCGGTGCTCCGCTACACCGAGGCGTGGCAGCACTACGTGACGCGCCAGGCGCGCTGGGTGGACTTCGCCCACGACTACAAGACCCTCGACCTCTCCTACATGGAGAGCGTGCTGTGGGCCTTCAAGCGGCTGTGGGACCAGGGGCTCGTCTACGAGGGCTTCCGGGTGATGCCCTACTCGTGGGCGTGCGAGACGCCGCTCTCGAACTTCGAGACGCGCCTCGACGACGCGTTCCGCGACCGCCAGGACCCGGCGCTCACGGTGCGCTTCGAGCTCGTCCCCGCGAGCGGCGACCCGGGGCCCATCGAGCTGCTCGCCTGGACCACGACGCCCTGGACGCTGCCCTCGAACCTGGCCCTCGCGGTGGGGCCCGAGATCGACTACGCGGTGCTCGAGCAGGGCGGGCGCCGCGTGGTGCTCGCCGAGGCGGCGGTCGCGAAGTACGAGGCGGAGCTCGGGAGCGCGCGGCGCGTGGCGAGCCTGAAGGGGCGCTCGCTCGTGGGGCGCCGCTACCAGCCCCTCTTCCCGTTCTTCGCAGACCGCTCCGACGCCTTCCGCGTGCTCGGCGCGGACTTCGTCGCCACCGAGGAGGGCACGGGCATCGTGCACCTCGCGCCCGCCTTCGGCGAGGACGACATGGCGGCCTGCGAGCGCGAGGGGATCGCGATGGTCTGCCCCGTGGACGACGCGGGGCGCTTCACCGCGGAGGTGCCGCCGTACGCCGGCGTCCAGGTGCAGGAGGCGAATCCGGCCATCATTCGGGATCTGAAGCAGGCCGGGAAGGTCCTGCGCCACGAGACCATCGTCCACAGCTATCCGCACTGCTGGCGCACGGACACGCCGCTCATTTACAAGGCGGTGAGCTCGTGGTACGTGCGCGTGACCGCGTTCCGCGAGCGCATGCTGGAGCTCAACCGCCAGATCCGCTGGATCCCCGAGCACGTGCGCGACGGGCTCTTCGGCAACTGGCTCGAGGGCGCGCGGGACTGGTCCATCAGCCGCAGCCGCTTCTGGGGCTCGCCCATCCCGGTGTGGAAGAGCGACGATCCAGCCTTCCCGCGCATGGATGCCTATGGCAGCCTCGACGAGCTCGAGCGCGACTTCGGCGTACGGCCGCTCGACCTGCACCGGCCCGCCATCGACGCGCTCGTGCGGCCGAACCCCGACGACCCGAGCGGCCGGGCGATGATGCGCCGCGTGCCCGAGGTCCTCGACGGCTGGTTCGAATCGGGCTCCATGCCCTTCGCGCAGGTGCACTACCCCTTCGAGAACCGCGAGTGGTTCGAGCGCCACTTCCCGGCGGACTTCATCGTCGAGTACGTGGCCCAGACTCGGGGCTGGTTCTACACGATGGTGGTCCTCGCCACGGCGCTCTTCGACCGCCCGCCCTTCCGCAACTGCATCTGCCACGGCGTGATCCTCGACGAGCAGGGGCGCAAGCTCTCCAAGCGCCTCGCCAACTTCCCCGATCCCCAGCGCATGTTCGACTCGCACGGGGCGGATGCCTTGCGCTGGTACCTGATCTCCTCGCCCGTGCTCAAGGGCAGCGACCTGCGCATCGATCACGAGGGGCGCGGGATCGCCGAGGTGGTGCGGAGCGTGCTGATCCCGCTCTGGAACGTCCACCACTTCTTCTGTCTGTACGCGAACGTGGACGGCGTGCAGGCTCGGCTGCGCGTGGACGCGACCGGCCTCCTGGACCGCTACGTGCTGGCGAAGGCGCGCGAGCTCCGCGACGAGGTGACCCGCTGCCTCGACGACTACGACCTCGCGGACGCCTGCGCGCGCGTGCAGGCCTTCCTCGAGGCGCTCACGAACTGGTACCTCCGCCGCAGCCGCGAGCGCTTCTGGAGGCCCGGGCTCGACGCGGACAAGCGCGACGCCTACGACACGCTCTACACGGTGCTGGTCGTGCTGTGCCGGATCGCGGCGCCGCTGCTCCCCCTCGTCACCGAGGCGATCCACAAGAGCCTGACCGGCGAGCGGAGCGTCCACCTGCTCGACTGGCCGGCGCCGGAGGGCCTTCCGGCGGACGCGGAGCTCGTCGCGGACATGGACCGCGCGCGGGCCGTCTGCTCGGTGGCGCGCCAGCTCCGCGAGGCGCGCCAGGTGCGCGTGCGCCAGCCGCTGCGCTCGCTCACCGTGGCGGGTCCCGGCGCGGCGGGCCTCGCGCCCTTCACGGCGCTCCTCGAGGACGAGGTGAACGTGAAGCGGGTGGAGCTGCGTGACGGCGTCGAGGAGCTCGCGCGCTTCCGCCTCCAGCCGAACCCTCGGGCGCTCGGGCCGCGGCTCGGCGAGAAGATGAAGGCCGTGCTCGCGGCGGCGCGCGCCGGCGAGTTCGAGCGGCTGCCCGACGGCCGCGTGCGCGTCGCGGGGGAGACGCTCGACCGCGAGGAGTTCACGCTGCGCCTCGAGGCGCGCGAGGGTGTCGCGTGCGAGGCGGTCGCGAGCGGGGAGGTCGTCGTGCTCCTCGATCTCGAGGTCTCCGAGGAGCTGCGCCAGGAGGGGCTGGCCCGCGACCTCGTGCGCGCGGTGCAGCAGGCGCGCAAGGACGCAGGGCTCCACGTCGCCGATCGGATCCGCCTCGCCCTCTCGCTCCCCGCCGAGCTCCGCGAGGCGGCGGTGCGCTTCCGCAACTACGTGGCGGAGCAGACGCTCGCCGTGGACGTGGATCTGGACGGCCGCCTCGACCGCGCGGGGATGTTCACGCAGCGCGTGGACCTCGGCGGCCCCGCCGAGATCGCCCTCGCGAAGAGCGGGGACGTTCCACCTGGATCGCACCTTCCGGGACACTCCTGAGGACCGTCCCCGAAGTCGCGATCCAGGTGGAACGTCCCCGAAGTTCAGGCCGGGAGGCGGAGGCGGTAGAGGGTCTCGGCCTCGGCCAGGGGCTCGCTCTCGAGGGAGCCGCCGTGCGCGCGCGCGATCTCACGGGCCAGCGCGAGGCGCGCCGCGGACGCGACGCCCGGCTCGCCCTTCTCGCGCACGGCGGCGGACGCGTCCGGGCGCGCGCCGCTGCGCAGGCTCACGATGCCCGCGCCTCCGTCGCGCTCGGCGCGGATCGCGACCATGCCTCCGCTGGGCGCGCTCGCGACCGCGGCCTCCGTCACCGAGTCGAAGAGCTGGTGGAGCCAGAAGGGATCGCCCGAAACCGAGAGCTCCTCCACCGGACCCACGGAGAGCATCACCCCGCGCAGCTCCGCGGCGGGCGCCACGTTCGAGGCGGCCGCGCGCACGAGGGCGCCGAGCGGGACCTTGACGGCCGCGGCGGGCACGCGGCCCGCCTCCGACCACGCGAGGCGCAGCAGCGCGTGCACGGCCTCGGCGAGCGCCTCGGCGTCGTCGAGCGCCCGGTGCATGCGGCGGCGGCCGAGCGTCGAGATCCCCTCCTCGTCGGCGAGGGCCGCGATCTCGCGCTGGAGCGCGAGGAGCGGCGCGCGCAGCTCCCGCGCGAGGCGCGTCTGGAACTCGCGCGAACGCTCCACCCCGTCGCGGATGCGCGCCATCATCTCGTTCAGCGTCTCGGCGAGCCGGTCGAGCTCGTCGCCCGTCCCCGCCGTGGGGATCCACTCTTCGAGATGGGAGCCCGTGATGCGGCGCGCGGATTCGGTGATCTCGGCGATGGGCGCGAGGCTGCGCCGGGTGAGCCACCAGCCGAAGCCGAGCGTCAGGATCAGGACCGCCGGGATCGCGATCTGGAACACGCGCCCGATGTGACCCGCGCGCCGCGCGAAGGGCCGGCTGTAGATCACGACCTCGAGCGTCCCCCCTTCCACGGGAACCTTCGCCAGGTAGTGCGGATAGCTCCGGCCGAGGTCCACCTCGTTGAAGTCGGCGCGCCCCTCGCGCAGGATCTTCGCCGGGAGCTCGCTCCGCGCGAGCACGCCCTTGGCCAGCACGAGCCGGCCGCGCTCGTCGAAGAGGGCGACGCCGAGATCCACCGTACGGTCCCCGACCTCGGTCTTCTGGTCGAGCCACTCCTCGAAGCGGTCGCTCTCGGCCCCGTAGCGCCCCAGGGCGGCCACGACCTCCTGCACCTGGAGGTCGAGCAGCAGCTCCGCGTCCTGCTGGATGCGTCGCTCGACCCGGTCGTAGACCAGGAGCGCCAGGATCACGACCGTCACCAGCATGGCGAGGGAGTAGCGGAGGGTCCAGCGGGTGCCGACGGAGAGGCGCATGTGGGGGCGAATCCGCTCGGGGTCTCGAGGAGCTGTGTATTCTAGCCGATGGTCGATTCCGAATCCGTGACCGGGATCGCAAGAACCAGGTCGGCGAGCGGAGTCCCAGCTGACTTGGCGTCACGAACCCCCGGCTAGATTCGAGGGGCACCCCGCCCCAGCCTCTCCAGGAGGAGCCGATGATCGACTACCTCACGCCCGCCATGCGCCTGTACCTCGACGAGCTCGTGGACTGGGAGGACCTCCTCGCCCTTCGCAAGGGGGGCGCGGTGGATCGGGAGAGCGAGCTCGGCGCCTTCCGCACGCTGCTCGAGACCGCGGCCGCGGTGGCCCACAGCTTGGAGCGCCCCGCCCGGGAGCACTGGTTCGCGGAGGCCGAGCTCACGCCGGACGGCGGCGCGGCGCCGCCGGCCCACATCCGCGCGGCCTACCAGAAGCTGCGCGAGAGCGGCCTCGTCGCCCTCACCCTCAGCGAGGAGTACGGCGGCTTCGCCCTCCCCTCCCTGCTGAACGGCATGATCCTCGAGATGATCTCGCGGACGGACACGAGCCTCATGACCATCGTGGGTCTCCAGACCGGGACCGGGAGCGACATCGAGAAGTACGGGAGCGAGGAGACCCGCCGGAAGTGGCTGCCGCGCTTCACCTCGGGCGAGTTGCAGGGCTGCATGGATCTCACCGAGCCCCAGGCGGGGAGCGACCTCGGCGGGATCGCGACGCGCGCGACCGCGCTGCCGACCAGGTCGTCGGAGGGTTCGTCGGAGGGCGACGTCCGCGTGGACGGACAGAAGATCTTCATCACGAACGGCGGCGCCGAGGTGCACCTGGTGCTGGCCCGCGACGCGGACACGTTCGACGCCTCGCGCGGCACGACGCGCGGGCTCTCCCTGGTCCTCGTGGCGCGCCACCACGAGGACGGCTCCCGGAACGGGGTGCGCGTGGCGCGCCTCGAGAAGAAGCTCGGTCTGCACGGCTCGCCCACCTGCGAGGTGGTCTTCGAGAACGCGATCGGGACGCGCCTCGGCGAGAAGGGTCAGGGCTTCAAGGCCATGCTCGACCTCATGAACGGCGCGCGCCTCGGCGTCGCGGCGCAGGCGGTGGGCCTCTCCCAGGCGGCCTTCGACGCGGCGCTCGCCTACGCGCGCACGCGCAAGCAGTTCGGGATCCCCATCGGGGAGCAGCCGCTCGTCCGGACCCTGCTGGCCAAGATGGCCGTGAACATCGAGGCGTCGCGCGCGCTCCTCTACCGCACGCTCGTCGTCTCGGACTGGAACCTCGCGCGCCAGGCGGCCCTCGACCGCGGCGACGGCTCGGCGGCCGAGCGCGACGCGTGGAGCAAGGCCCTCGAGCGCGACACGCAGCTCGTGCGGCTGCTGACGCCGCTCACGAAGTATTTCGCCACGGAGATCTGCGACGACCTGACGCGCGACGCCATGCAGGTGCTGGGGGGCATCGGCTTCACGATGGAGGTGGACGTCGCGAAGCTCCACGCCGACAGCCTGATCCTCACCATCTACGAGGGGACGAGCGAGATCCAGGCGTCCTTCGCGCTGCGCGAGATGGGCAAGGGAGCGCTCGCGACGCTGCTGGCGCAGGTGCGCGGGGAGCTCGAGCGCGCGGGCGCCGACGACGCCCTCGCGCCGCTCGCGGAGCGCGTGAAGCAGTCGTGCGCCGCGGTGGACGAGGCCGCGAAGATCCTGTTCTCGGACCTGCCCTACGCGCTCCTGCGCGCGAAGCTCGTGGCCGAGATGGTGATCAACCTGATCGCGGCGAGCGAGCTTCTGCA
>DASRUS010000229.1:0-5139 GCA_035687825.1 Myxococcota bacterium
GCCTCGATCTCGCCCACCGCGGGCAGGAGGTCGAAGGCCACGGGCCGCCCGAACACCGGCGACTCGGGGGGGTCCTCCTGGTTGAAGATCGCGCGCACCTCCTGGGAGAGCGACTCCATGCCCTGCTGCCCCGCGCCCGAGACGGCCTCGAGCGAAGTCGCCACCACCCGGCGCAGCCCCGCCTCGCGCTCGATCGGCGCCAGCACGAGGGCCAGGGCCAGCGCCGCGCCCGCGGGCGTGGCGACGAGGGGCTTCGCGAGGTCTTCCCCGGCGTAGCCCAGGTCCGCGGCGAGGAGCGGCACGTCGGGCTGACCGGCGAGCGCGCCCGAGAGGTCGAAGCACGGGACGCGCGCCCGGAGCGCCGCCTTCGCGAAGTCGAGGGAGGGGCCCGGCGGCGCGCACAGGAAGAGCGCGTCGACCGCCTCGAGGCGGGGCACCTCGGTCAAGATCGGGTAGACCTCGCCCCCGAGCTCGACCTCGCCCCCGAACGAGCGGTCCGTCGCCACCGGGACCAGGTCGGCGAGGGGGAAGCGGCGCTCCTCGAGCACCGCCAGGAGCTCGCTCCCGAGGGCGCCGCTCGCGCCGATCACGGCGACGCGCAGGCCAGCGTCGCTCACACGCCACCTGCGCCGCGCGCGAAGGCCTCGAGCACCAGGTCGCCCATGGCGCGACAGCCGACGCTCGGCCGGGTCTCTCCCGGCAGCAGCAGATCCGCCGTGCGATGTCCCGCCTCCAGCACCGTGGCCACCGCCTGCTGCACCGCGTGCGCCGCCTCGTGCGCGCCGAGGCTGTGCTCGAGGAGCATGGCCGCCGAAAGGATGGCGGCCAGCGGGTTCGCGCGATCCTGCCCCGCGATGTCCGGGGCGGAGCCGTGCACCGGCTCGTAGAGGCCGAGGCCGCCTTCGCCGAGGCTCGCGGAAGGGAGCATGCCCAGCGACCCGGTGATCATGGCCGCTTCGTCGGACAGGATGTCGCCGAACAGGTTGCCCGTGAGGATCACGTCGAAGCGGCGCGGCTCGCGCACGAGCCACATGGCGCACGAGTCCACGAGCTGGTGCGCCAGCTCGACGTCCGGGAACTCCGCGGCCACCTCCTCGACCACGCTCATCCAGAGCTGCGACACCTCGAGCACGTTCGCCTTGTGAACGTGGGTCACGTGCCGGCGCCGCGCGCGCGCCGCCTCGAACGCCACCCGCGCGATGCGCGCGATCTCCACCTCGTCGTACACCATGGTGTTGCGCGCCTCGCGCCGCCCGGAGACGAGGGCAATCCCGCGCGGTTCGCCGAAGTAGACGTCGCCCGTGAGCTCGCGCACCACCAGGAGATCGATCCCCTCCACCACCTCCGGCCGCAGGGTCGAGGCGGCCGCCAGCGCGGGGAAGACCGTGGCGGGGCGCAGGTTCGCGAACAGGCCGAGCTCCTTGCGGATGCGCAGCAGGCCCCGCTCGGGCCGGCGGTCCACGGGCAGGCGATCCCACTTCGGGCCGCCCACGGCGCCGAGCAGCACCGCCTCGCACTTGCGCGCCCGGTCGAGGACCGCGTCCGCGAGCGGCACGCCGCAGCCATCGATGGAGGCGCCCCCGATCGCCGCCTCCTCGAACTCGAGACCGAGGCCGAAGCGCGCCGAGACGGCCTCGAGGACGCGGCGCGCCTCGCGCGTCACCTCGGGCCCGATGCCGTCGCCGGGCAGGACGAGGATGCGATGGGTCACAGACCTTGCGGGTCCCGGTCCGGGCGAAGCCCGGCCCACCCGCCCTCCGCTCGCCTGCGGCTCGCTGCGCGCGCCTCACAGCGCTCGCCATCCCCTTGTGCGGTGTAGTTCACGTGCGCTTCAGATCCCCTTGGGCTCGCTCGTCGCGTGCCGCCGCTTGTGCCACTCGAGCTTGTTCAGCGCGTGGAGGTACGCCTTTGCGCTCGCCACCAGGATGTCGTTGTCCGCGCCGTGGCCGATCACCTTGCGCCCCGCCTCCTGGAGGGTGACGGCGACCTCCCCCTGGGCGTCCATGCCGCCGGTGATGGCGTTCACCTGGTAGCGCAGCAGCTCGCTCTTCGTCTCCGAGAGCTCGGCGATGGCCAGGAAGATCGCGTCCACGGGGCCGTTGCCCGTCGCGGTGGTCTTGCGCGAGACGCCCTCGACGCGCAGCTCCACCGTCGCCGTCGGCGTCGGGAACGTGCCGCTCACCACCGAGAGGTTCACGAGCTCGAAGTGGACGTCGCCCTGGATCATCGAGTCCGCGACGATGGCCTCGAGGTCCTCGTTGTAGATCGTCTTCTTCTTGTCGGCGAGGTCCTTGAAGCGGCGAAAGGCGCGCTGGAACTCCTCGCCCTCCACGGCGAAGCCGAGCTCGCGCAGCCGCTCGCCGAAGGCGTGGCGCCCGGAATGCTTGCCGAGCACGATGTCGTTGGAGGGGCGCCCGATCGACTGCGGCGTCATGATCTCGTAGGTGATGGCGGCCTTCAGCACCCCGTCCTGGTGGATCCCCGCCTCGTGGGCGAAGGCGTTGTCCCCCACCACGGCCTTGTTCGGCTGCACGGGCACGCCGATGATGGCCGAGAGCAGGCGACTCGTCGGGTAGATCTCAGCCGTGCGCACCCGCGTGTCGAGGCCCCCGAAGAGCTCGCGGCGCGTCTTCAGCGCCATCACCACCTCTTCCATCGCCGTGTTGCCCGCGCGCTCGCCGATCCCGTTCACCGTGCACTCCACCTGGCGCGCGCCCGCCCGGATCGCGGCCAGGCTGTTCGCCACCGCGAGGCCCAGGTCGTCGTGGCAGTGCAGGCTCAGCACCGCGCGCTCGATCCCCGCCACTCGCTCGCGAAGATGTCGGATCAGGGCCGCGTACTCGTCCGGGGTCGTGTAGCCCACGGTGTCGGGGACGTTGAGCGTCGCGGCTCCCGCGGCGAGCGCCACGCCGAAGACCTGCACCAGGTAGCCCCAGTCCGAGCGGGTGGCGTCCTCCGCGGAGAACTCGACGTCGTCGCAGTACTGCCGCGCGTGGCGCACCGCGCGATCCACCTCCGTCAGCACCTGCTCACGGCTCATGCGCAGCTTGTGCGCGAGGTGGATGTCGCTCGTCGCGATGAAGGTGTGGATGCGCGGGCGCGCCGCGCCCTCCAGGGCGCGCGCGGCGCGCTCCACGTCGTCGTGCCCGGTGCGGGCGAGGCCCGCCACCGTGGTCTCGCGGAGCTCCTGCGCCACGGCGCGCACGGACTCGAAGTCGCCCTCGCTCGCGATGGGGAAGCCCGCCTCGACGACGTCCACGCCGAGCTTCTCGAGCTGGCGCGCCAGGGTCAGCTTCTCCGCCAGGTTCATGCTGCAGCCGGGCGACTGCTCACCGTCGCGGAGCGTCGTGTCGAAGATGAGGATGCGCTCGGCCGTCATGACAGCGGTCCTCGCGGGTCGGGCCCGGGCAGCGGCTCCGACGTCACGCTGGGCTCGAGCTCGCGCCCCGTGCGCCAGCGCCAGACGAGCTCGACCGGACCCGAAGAGATGTAGGCGAGGCCGAGCAGGAAGAGCGTGACGTAGGGCTCGAGCAGGATCACGGCGAACACGATCACCATGCCGACCAGGGTGCGATAGGAGCCGCGCACGTCGAGGTCCTTGAAGCTCCGGTAGGGGATCGAGCTCACCATGAGCAGGCCGAGCGCGGCCACGCCGAGGCCTGGGAGGAGCGCCGGGAGCTCGAGGGGCGCGTGCTCCCGCATGAAGTCCGCGAAGAGGGCGCTCGCGGCGACCATCCCCGCCGCAGCCGGGCTCGGGAGCCCCTGGAAGCGGCCCGCCCAGCGCGAAGGGGTCACGTTGAAGCGCGCGAGGCGCAGCGCCGCGCAGACCGTGTACACGAACGCGAGCACCCAGCCCGTCCAGCCGAGATCCTGCAGCGCACCGCCGCTCCACGCGATCATGGCGGGCGCCACACCGAAGGAGACGGCGTCGGCGATGGAGTCGTATTCGAGGCCGAAGGGGCTCGTGGCGCCCACGCGGCGCGCGACGCGCCCGTCGAGACCGTCCAGGATCCCCGCCACGACGATCGCGAGGGCCGCCCGCTCCAGATCGCCCTCGGCGGCGCGCACGATGGCGTAGAAGCCCGCGGCGAGATTCCCGGTGGTGAAGAGGTGCGGCAGCATCCACGCGAAGCCGCGGCTGCGCTGGCGGCGCGTCCGCCGGCGTCGGCGTCGGCGCCCCGTCCGGGGGAGCTCCTCCGTCGGCTCGGGTCCGAAGGGCGCTGTGGGATCCAAGCTCACGGGGCCGCTCCGGTCAGCACCGCGATCACGCTCGCCCCGCCGCGCACGCGGTCTCCCGCGGCGACGCGCGGCTCCGCTTCGAGGGGGAGCCACACGTCCGTGCGCGAGCCGAAGCGGATGAGCCCGTAGCGAACGCCGCGCTCGAGCCATTCCCCCGCCTGGGGCTGGCAGACGATGCGCCGCGCGATGAGCCCCGCGATCTGCACCACGCCCACGCGCGCGCCCCCCGCGGTCTCGAGCGTCATCGCGCAACGCACGTTCTCGCGCTCGGCGCGGCGATCGAAGGCGGCGAGGAAGCGGCGGCCCCCGCGCTCGATCGAGACCACGCGCCCCGCCACGGGAGCGCGGTTCACGTGCACGTCGAAGACGGAGAGGAACACGCCGATGCGCAGCCGCTTGCGCCCATCCTCCGCCTCGATCTCGCCCACCTCGATCACGCGGCCGTCCGCGGGCGCGACGACCGCGCGGGGATCCGCGGGGAGCGCGCGCTCCGGGTTGCGGAAGAAGAACGCGACGAAGGCGCTCGCGGCGAGGCAGACGATCGCGAGGCCGCCCCAGCCGAGCAGCGCCGACGCGACGCCGGCGCCCAGGGGGATGGCGCCGAGGACGAGGGCGTCGCCGACGACCTTCGACGTGAGGCGCTCCCGGAAGACCGGCGCGCGCGGGCCGCTCTCGGCCATCGCGTCAGTTTCTCGTCTTGTCCACGAGCGGCTTCTCGCGCAGCCAGGGCATGAGGTTGCGCAGACGTGCCCCCACGCTCTCGAGCCCGTGCTCGCCGGCGCGACGGCGCAGCGCGTTGAAGCTCGCCTTGCCGGCGTGGTTCTCGAGCACGAACTCCCTCGCGAACTGGCCGTTCTGGATCTCGGCGAGGATCTCCTGCATGCGCGCGCGCACGTTCGC
>DASRUS010000230.1:0-16507 GCA_035687825.1 Myxococcota bacterium
TGGAAGTTCCCCGTGTAGCGGAAGCCCTCGTTGTCCTCGAAGCCGAAGTCGAAGTTGCTCTGCCACGGCACGCTGATCAGGCTCGACACGGGGTTGGCGAGCTTCTTGGCGAGCTCCTCGGCGGTCTCGGCAGCGGCCGGACGACTGACGAGGAGCGCTGACAGCGAGAGCAGCGTCACCAGCGGTCGTCGATGGATCGAACCCATGCGTGTTCTCCTCCCTGGCTGCGCCCGGACGGGCTCATCCCCAGAATCCCATGACCCTCGAGAGGGTCCAATACGATGCAACCGCCCCGATGCCGTAGACCGGCACTCGCCAGGCCCAGTCGGAGCGGAACAACGCGAACGTCCGGGCCGCGGCCATGACCGCGAGAGCGGCCCCGATGAAGAGGAGCTGCCCGAGCTCGACGCCCAGGTTGAAGAAGAGGAGCGCCGCGGGGATCGCGTTCACGGGCAGCCCCAGCTGGGCCAGCGCGCCCGCGAAGCCGAAGCCGTGGAGCAGGCCGAAGGCGAAGGCCACGATCCAGGGCCGGCGCTGCGCGACGCCGGGGCGGCCGGCGCGCGCGTGTACGATCTCGCACGCGAGGAACACGATGCTGAGCGCGATCACGGCCTCGACGGGTGGCGGCGGCACGCGCAGCCAACCGAGGGTCGCGGCGGCCAGCGTCACGCTGTGCGCGAGGGTGAACGCGGTGATGGTCTGGACGAGCCTGCGCGTCCCTGTCACGAGGATCAGGAGGGCGAGCACGAAGAGCAGGTGGTCCACGCCGAGGAGGATGTGCTCGACGCCGAGCGCGAGGTACGTGCCCGCGACCTCGAGGGCGCCCGGCGCGCTCGCCACCGCGAAGACGGGGTCCGACGGCATCACGCGCGCGGTCTGGGTCGCACCCCCCGCGAGAACGACGCGAACGATCACATCCGTGACCGTCTCGGAGAGCCCGTCGATGGCCACCTCGCGTCCCGCGAGCCCCGCCTGGCAGCGCACGCTCCAGCGCTCGACGTGCATGGCACCCACGAGGCTCGCGCGGCGGGGCGCGACGTCCTCGCAGCCGTCGGGCAGCCGGACGTAGATCCCGAGGCGCAGGTCGCCCCGCGCCGGCACGCGCCACTGGACGTCCCAGGTCTGCGCGCCCGCCTCCCGCAGCTCCAGGAGGGCGGGCCGCACCTCGTGCGCGCGTGCGGTCGTGGCGACGAGCACGGCGGCCAGGCACGCGAGCCGGAGCGCGGCGCGTCTCATCGCGTCGTGGCCGCCACGGCGGCGGGCACGCTCTTCTCGACGGCGGGGTCTTCGATCACGACGCTGTAGCCCTCGCGCAGCGACCGGTAGTACGACTCCCGGGCGTCCTCCACGCGGGCGGACTGCCAGTCGCGGAGCACCGCCTCGCGGACCTCGCCGAGCGCGGGCTGGC
Source organism: Myxococcota bacterium (assembly GCA_035687825.1). Classification (GTDB taxonomy): domain Bacteria; phylum Myxococcota_A; class UBA9160; order UBA9160; family DASRUS01; genus DASRUS01. The sequence goes on from DASRUS010000230.1 coordinate 1,409, forward strand.
GGCCCTCGACGCGATCCTCCACGCGGACGAGGTGCACGCCGTAGCCGGACTCGACCGGTCCGGTCCATTCGCCGGGCGGGAGCTCGGCGATCCCCGCCGCGAAGCTCTCGCCGAACTGACGCGCGACCTCGGAGAGCGGCGCGTCGCGCAGGTCGCCCGGGAGCGTGATCGGATCGCCGAGCGCCTCGGGGTCGCCGGCCGCGCCGCCCGAGCGCAGCGCTTCGAGCAGCCGCGCGGCGTCGCTCTCGACGTCCGCCCCGCGACGGTCACGGCTCAGGTACACCTGGCGGAAGCCGAGCCGCGGCTCGCTGCGGTAGCGGTCCGCATGCTCGCGGAGCCACGCCTCGAGATCCGCCTCGCCCGGCTCCGCCGCTTCGCCGAAGCTCTCGGCCAGGAGCTCCATCTTCTGGCGCATGCGCCGGCGCACGATCACGTCGTCGGCGTCGAGTCCGAGCGCCACCGCCTCGCGGTAGAGGATCTCCTCGCGAACGTGGTCGGCGACGAGCCCCTCGAGCTCCGCGCGGGTCGGCGGCCGTTGCCAGGTGCGCGCGAACGTCGCGGCGAGGTTCTCGAGCGTCCCCGAGCCGACGACGATGCGGCGCGAGCCCGGCTCCTCCCCGCCCACCAGGGCGAAGAGCGCGAAGAGCCCTGCGCCGAGCGCGAGGAAGTGCAACAGCGGCTCGCGGAGAGCCCTGCGCCAGCGGGGAGGCATCGTCACCGTCAGTTCCCGGGCGTGTACCAGATCGGCGACGTGTAGGCGCGCTCCGTCGTGAGCATGGGGACCTCCGTCGGCATCTCGACCTCGAAGAACTTCGCGTCGTAGGCCGTCCAGCGCGGCTTGGGGATCGAGATCACGCGCGCGTAGTAGAAGGACCGCTCCTTGGGATCGAAGTCCGGGTCCCTCCAGAAGCCTGCCAACGCGGCGTCACCGATCGTGTTGGTCCAGGTCGCGTTGGCGACGTCCACGGTATTGCCGACCGGCGGGAGCTTGCCGTTCGCGCTGGGCTTCCGACCATCCGACCAGGCGACATCGGCAACCATCTCGTGCGCCTCGCCCTTGGCGTCCAGCCAGCCCTTCACGATCTGGACGCGGTCGAGGTTCGCGCCATCTGGATCGCGCAGCGCGCGGACCAGGAAGGTCGGGACCTTGCCGGCTGGAGCGCTCTTCAGGTCGCCCCCCATCGGCACCCCCCGAGCGTAGCCCTGCTCAGCGAAGTCGGGGCGCTCGATCTCGTCGGCCCGGAAGTCCCAGCCGCCGAACACACGCACTAGCATGCGATCGCCCGTGGTCGAGTAGGTCTCCTTGCGCTCCATCGCCTCGAAGAGAGCCGCGCGCGTGTTCTCGACGGCCCAGACCGCGGCGTAGCCCCCGGAGACCTGCTTCCACCCCAGCCAGTCGAGCTTCGGGTCCACCGGCGACTTGATCACGACGTCCTCGAACCTCTTGGGGTTCGGCTCGACGCCGCTGTGTTTGCCCCAGAAGTTGTTCTCCTCGACGGCGGTCAAGCCAGTGTGCGCATCCGTGCCGCTCACCAGGCCGAACTTGAACGGGTTCACGCCGAGCTGGCTCTCGAGCTGGAGGCCGAGCTTCAGGGCCGAGCGCACGTACTCGTACTGCAGCATGTCCTTGGTCTTGGGCAGGGACCCGGTCAGGTTGGCGGCGTCCCATCGCTCGTAGTCGGCGAACTCGTCGGTGGGGGAAAGGTATGGGTGGGTCTCGCCGTCCCCCTTGATCTGGGTGGCTTCGTAGAGTGGCTCGAAGCGCATCCTGCGTTCGGCGTAGGTGCGATCGAAGGGTTTCCCAGACATCGTCTCGACCGCGAACATGAGCCCGTTGCTCAGATTCCCGTTGTGGGGAATGGCCAGGACGTTCCCGCCCGTCGCCTTCTCGTAGCTCTCCATGTAGGTCCACAGATCCTCGGGATCCACGCTGTCGAAGGCGGAGAACGGCAGGACCTGTCGAGCGTGCTCGGCGCCCTCCTTGAAGATCACGACCCGGTGCAGGTTGCGAGACGTGAGCTCGGAGGTCCATTCGAAACCTATGAAGGCGGTGAAGGCCCCGGGTTGGTCGTAGCGGTCGGCGATGGTGGTCGTCTCGTCCCACACTTCGCGCTTGAACGCCTCGTTCTCGAGCTTCTCGTCGCGCGCCTGCACCGTGCCGATCGCTTCCATCGCAGCCTGGAAGGCGCCGTCGTACCCGCTCTTCAGCAGGTCGTGCCACTTGCGTCCGTACTCCGTGGAGAGAAGCCCGGGGTCCGAGCGGCGCAGCGCCGGCGTCAGCCCGAGGTACTCCGCGTGGTCGGTGAGGGCCATGAAGTCGAGACGCCTCCCCAGCCGGATCCGCATGCCGTTCGTGGCCGTGACCTCCTCTCCGCGCGCGAAGCGGAACGCCTCCTCGGGGCCGACCGTGTCGTTCGCAAACCCGGCGTCGAAGGAGTTCGAGGTGTGGAGGTGGGTGTCGCCGAAGTAGACGTTGCGCGGGATGGGGGTCTTCCCGGCGTGGGGCGAGTAGCTGGGCGGAGCTTCTGATCTCGCCGAGCCGGCGAGACCCGCCATCGCCGAGAACAGCACCCAGGGCACGTGTCGTCGCTTCATCCCTTTCTCCTCACGCCCCCGGCGTGTACCAGATGGGGGAGGTGTAGGCCCGCTCCTGCGTCACCATGGGCACCTCGGGGGGCATCTGGACTCCGAACCGCTTCGCGTCGTAGGCCGTCCAGCGCGGCGTCGGGATCTGGATCGCGCGCGCGTAGTAGAAGGCGCGGAGCTTGGGGTCGAAGCTCGGGTCCTGCCACACCGCGCCGAGCTCCGGATCGCCGATCGTGTTGGTCCAGGTCGCGTTCGCGACGTCCACGCTGCTGCCGACCGCCGGGAGCTTCCCGTCGCGGCCGGGCTTGCGGCCGTCGGACCAGGCCACGTCGTAGACCTTCTCCTGCACCCCTCCCTTCGCGTCCAGCCAGCCCTTCACGATCTGGATGCGGTCGAGATTGCCGCCGATCGGGTCCTTGAGCGCGTACACGAGGAAGGTCGGAGGCCTGCCGTCGGGTGTGGCGCGCAGGTCGCCGCCCATCGGCACGCCCTTCGTGTAGCCGGCCTCCGCGGGCAGGCGCGACTGCACGTCGGAGGCGACGAAGTCGAAGCCACCGAAGAAGCGCACGGTCATGCGCGGTCCCGTCGTGGAGTAGGTCTCCCGGCGCTTCATCGCGTCCCACAGCGACTCGCGCGTGTTCTCCGTGGCCCACACTCCCGTCCAGCCCGCGGCGGCCATCTCCCAGCCCTCGACCTTGCGGTCCTGGAACTGGATCACCAGGTGCTTCCAGCGGTCCGCGCTCGGCTCGACGCCCGTGTGCTTGCCAAAGAAATTCTCCTCCTCGGCGGTGCTGAGGCCCGTGTGCGTGTCGGTCCCGCTCACCAGACCGAACTTGAACGGGTTCACGCCGAGCTCCTGCTCCAGGGCGAGGCCGTTCTGGAGCGCGCGGCGCGCGTACTCGTACTGGATCATGCCGGGCTGCTTGGGCACGAGGTTCAGGTTGCCCTTGTCCCACCTCTCGTAGGCCGCGAACTCGTCCGTCGTCGAGAGGGAGGGATGCGTCTCGCCGTCGCCCTTGATCTGCGTCGCCTCGTAGAGGGGCTCCCACTTCGCGCGCGTCTCGGCCCACTGCCGGGTGAGGGGATTTCCCAGGAAGGTCGTGAGGACGAACATGCGGCCGTTGGAGAGGTTCCCGTTGTGCGGGATGGCGAGCAGCCGGCCGCCCGTCTTCTTCTCCCAGGCCTCCATCCACTTCCAGAGGTCCTCGGGGTTCTCGCTGTCGAAGGTCGTCAGCGGGAGGACCTGGTCGGCCTGCGCCTTCCCGCCGCGGTAGATGACGTTGCGGTGCAGGTTGTCGCCTCCGCCGGCGTTGCTCGTCCACTCGTAGCCGATGAACGCGGTGAAGCGGCCCGGCTCGTTGTACTTCTCCATGATCGCGGTGTTCTTCGCCCAGATCGAGCGCGCGAACTTCGGGTCCTTCATGATGGGCGAGACCTTCCCGGTGGACTGCGCCCGGATCATCTCGGACGCCGCCTTCACGCCCTCCTCCGGGCCCTGCTTCATCATCTCGTGCCAGCGTTTCAGGTCCGGATCCTTCATGAACTCCGGGTTCCCGGCGCGGATCTCGAAGATCGTGCCGGCCCCGTCGGAGTGGTCGGTGATCGCGGCCCAGTCGAGCGGCCGCGAGAGCTTCGCGGGCTGGCCCGTGGAGGCCATCACCTCCTCGCCCCGCGCGAGGCGCAGCGCCTCCTCCGGGCCGAGCGTGCAGCCGAAGGCGCCGGCGTCGGCCGACCAGCCGGTGTGCACGTGCTGGTCGCCCCAGAAGACGCGCATCGGGTAGTTCCAGCCCGCGTACGGCGAGTAGGCGTCGATCTTGCGGAAGGGCTTCGCCGCCGCCGCGGGGTCGAGGACGCCGACGTCGGTGCGCGCGGCCTCCTGGGCGGGCGCCGCAGATCCCCAGGCGAGGAGACCGGCGAGAAGCGTGGCGGATCGGGCGAAGGCGGCGGTTCCGGGATGCATGCACCCTCCATCTCGAGTCTCGTCCCAGCCGCCGGACACTACAGTGCATCAGCCCGCCGGGTCGAGGAGGGCCGCGCCCTAACTACTACCAGGCGCTCTGAGCGTGACGCTCAGGCGCGCGGCTCGCGCGGGAGCCCGAGCACGCGCTGCGCCGCCACGTTCTTCTGGATCTCGTCGGTGCCGCCCGCGATGTGGAGCGAGGGTGAGAGGAGCCAGAGGTCGGCCCACGGGCTCCGGCGCAGCGCGGCCTCGGAGCCGAGCAGGCGCAGCCCCACCTCGCCGGCCTTCGTGAAGATGCGCGCCACCGCGAGCTTCACGACGGACGACTCGGCGGCCGGAATCGCGCCGCGTCCGAGCTTGGTCGTGATGCGCGCGTTCAGGAGCTCGAGCGTCTTCACCCAGCCGTACAGCCGCCCGATCTCGTCGCGCAGCGCGCCGTCCACGCGCTCGGGTCGCCGGCGCGCCTCCGCCGCGAGGGCGTCGAAGGAGAACATCCGCTCGAGGCCGGCCATCGCCATGCGTTCGTTGAGGAGCGTCGTCATGGCCACCCGCCAGCCGCCTCCCTCGGGGCCGAGCCGGTGCGCGTCGGGGATGCGCACGCCGTCCAGGAACACCTCGTTGAAGTGCGAGCCGCCCGTCATCTGGCGGAGCGGACGCACCTCGACGCCGGGGCTGCGCATGTCCAGCAGGAAGTAGGTGATGCCGTCGTGCTTGGGAGCGCTCGGGTCCGTGCGCGCGAGGAGGATCCCGAAGTCCGCGTAGTGCGCTCCCGAGCACCAGGTCTTCTGCCCCGTCATCAGCCAGTCGTCGCCGTCGCGCACGGCGCGCGCCGAGAGCGACGCGAGGTCCGAGCCGGCGCCGGGTTCGCTGAAGAGCTGGCACCAGATCTCCTCCCCCGCCAGCATGGGCCGCAGGAACCGACGCTTGTGTGCGTCACTCCCGTGGGCGACGAGCGTCGGGCCGGCCATGCCGACCCCCACCACGAAGATCGACTCGCCGAGCCGCGCGCGCGCGAGCTCCTGGTTCCAGATGATCTGCTCCACGGGGCCGAGGCCGCGCCCGCCCCACTCCTTCGGCCACAGGATCGCGGCCCAGCCGCGCTCGAAGAGCGTGCTCTGCCAGGCCTTCGCCTCGGCGACGAGCCGCGTCGCGTCCACGCTTTCGTCGTAGGCGCCAGCGAGCGAGCGCGGGGCGGACGCCGCGAGGAAGGCGCGCGCCTCGGCGCGGAACGCGGCCTCGTGATCTGAGTCGTCGAAGTCCACGCCGGGAAGCTAGACGATCCGCGTCGCGACTTCACGGCAGCGCGCGACCCACTCGTGATCCCGATCACGGTGACCCGAGTCACAGCCCGAGCGCGGCTCTGTTCCGATCCACCACCCCGTCCGGGACGCAACCGGCGTCCCGCGCACCGCAGGAGGGAGACATGACGCGCACGCTCCGCCGCTTCGCCGCACTCGTGACCCTGGTCCTCGCGCTGCCGCTCGGCGGCTGCGACTGGGACGTCCTCGTGGTCCAGGTTCCCGACTTCGACTCGAAGGAGGTTCTGGGGATCACGCTCTGGCGCACCGCGGCGCAGGGAACGGTGCAACGCGCGCTCGACGTGGAGTTCCTCGAGCCGAGGCTCGACGAACAGGGCGCCGAGCAGATCGGCTACTCCTACGTCGCGGACGGCGAGACCGTCGAGGTGTGGAACCCGCTCCACCGCGATCCCGCGAACCCCGACCGGGTGATCCTCGGCTTCGTGGCGCTCCCCCTGCCGGAGGACGTCCCGTACCGGATCAGCACCTTCAACGCGGCGGGAGACTCGGCACTCTCGGCGCAGACGTTCGTGCTCTAGAGCGCGAACAGGGGACGGGGCGCTCTCACCCGCCCCGTCCCCGCCCACCCCCGCTTCCTTCGCTCGCATCCGTCGGAACCCGGGTCGCCCGGTTTGTTCCGCGCGCGTGTCTGGGGTACCCATTTCGGCCGGGCGGCCACCACCGGGCGGGCGGCCGCCGCCGGACGAGGAACGTCATGCACGTCGATCTCACCACCGAGCAGCGCGCGCTCCAGCAGGAGCTGCGCGGGTACTTCGCCGACCTGATGAGCGCGGAGCTCCAAGGCGAGATCCGCGGCTCCGAGGGCGGTGGACCCCTCTACCGCCGGGCGCTCCGCAGGATGGGGGCGGACGGCTGGCTCGGAATCGGATGGCCCAAGGAGTACGGCGGGCAGGGGCGCACGCCCGTGGAGCAGCTCATCTTCGCCGACGAGGTGCAGCGCGCCGGCTTCCCGCTCCCGTTCCTCACGCTCAACACCGTCGGCCCCACGATCATGCGCTTCGGCAGCGAGGATCAGAAGCGCGAGTTCCTGCCGCGCATCCTGCGCGGCGAGTGCCACTTCGCGATCGGCTACTCCGAGCCCGACGCCGGCACGGACCTGGCCTCGCTCAAGACGCGCGCCGTGCGCGAGGGCGACGACTGGGTGATCAACGGCCAGAAGGTGTTCACGAGCCTCGCCGACTTCGCCGACTACATCTGGCTCGCCGCGCGCACCGGTCCGCCCAAGCACCGCGGCATCTCGATGTTCATCGTGCCCACCGCCTCGCCGGGCTTCAAGCTGACGCCCACCTGGACCATGGGCGACGTGCGCACGAACACGACGTACTACGAGAACGTGCGCATCCCCGCCGGCCTGCTCGTGGGGGGCGAGAACAACGGCTGGGGCATCATCGTGAACCAGCTCAACCACGAGCGCGTCTCGCTCACGCCCCACGGGCCGCTCGCGGGCATCACCGAGTCGGTGCGCCAGTGGGCGAAGGAGACCCGGCTCGCCGATGGGCGTCGCGTCATCGACCGCCCCTGGGTGCGCGAGGCGTTCGCGCGCGTGCACGCCAAGCTCGAGGCGCTGAAGCTCATGCAGTGGAAGCTCGCCTGGTCGATGACGCAGGGCACGCTGCAACCCGCGGAGGCCTCGGCGGTGAAGGTCTACGCCACCGAGTTCTACGTGGAGGCCTACGAGCGGCTCATGGAGGTGGTGGGTCCCGCCGCGGCGGTGAAGGGCGACTCGCCGGGGGCGGTGCTGCGCGGCCGCCTCGAGCGCATGTACCGCGCGACGCTGATCCTCACCTTCGGCGGCGGCACGAACGAGGTGCAGCGCGACATCATCGCCATGGCCGGCCTCGGCATGCCGCACTACAAGACGTAGAGAACGAAGCGGATGGATTTCTCGTACAGCGAAGAGCAGTCCGCGCTGCGCGAGCTCGCGCGCAAGATCCTCGAGGAGCAGGCGACGCCCGAGCGGATCCGCGAGATCGAGCGCAGCGAGGAGCGGCTCGACCTGGCGCTCTGGCGCGAGCTCGCCAAGGCGAACCTGCTGGGCGCGGCGCTCCCCGAGCGCTTCGGGGGGAGCGGCTACGGGTTCTTCGAGCTGTGCCTGCTGCTCGAGGAGCTGGGGCGCGTCGTGGCGCCGATCCCCGCCTGGCCGACGCTCGTCCTCGGCGCGCTGCCGCTGGTGGAGTTCGGGACGGAGGAGCAGCGTCGGCGCTGGCTGCCCGGCGTGGCCGCGGGGGAGGTCGTCCTCTCCGGTGCGCTCAGCGAGCCGGAGAACGACGACACGCTGCGACCCGCGACGCGGGTGGTGGCCGACGCGGGCGGTCACCGGCTCACCGGCACGAAGATCTGCGTTCCCGCGGCGCACGCGGCGGCGCGCGTGCTGGTCCCGGCGCGCACGAGCGGGGGCGGCGTGCAGCTCTTCCTCGTGGATCCGCGCGCAGAGGGCGTACGGCTCGAAGCGCAGGTCGCGACGAGCCGCGAGCTCCAGGCGCGCGTCACCCTCGACGGGGTCCGCGTCCCGGAGGCGGACCGGCTCGGCTCCCTCGAGGACGCGTTCGCGGCGCTCGAGTGGATCCTCGCGCGCGCCACGACGGCGCTCTGCGCGATCCAGCTCGGCGTCGCAGACCGCGTGCTGCGCATGACCGCGCGCTACACCTCGGAGCGTCAGCAGTTCGAGCGGCCCATCGGGAGCTTCCAGGCCGTGCACCAGCGCGCTGCGGACGCCTTCATCGACGTGGAGGCCATGCGCCTCGTGCTCTGGCAGGCGGCCTTCCGGCTCGCGCGGGGTGAGCCGGCGCCGGGCGAGGTGGCGGTGGCCAAGTTCTGGGCCGCCGAGGCGGGGCACCGCGTCGCCTACGCCGCCCAGCATCTGCACGGTGGAATCGGGGTGGACGTGGACTATCCGGTGCACCGCTACTACCTGTGGGCGCGCCAGATCGAGCTCACCCTCGGCTCCGCGGCGCCCCAGCTCGAGACCCTCGGCCGTCTGCTCGCGGAGGCCCCCTGAATCCCGTGGGAGGTCCCCTCGGGCGCCCGCCCGAGGAACTGCCGAGTTCGGCCTCGAAATCCCCCTTCCGGGCGATTTTTCCTTTGACTCCGACGTGTGAAGCCGTATGATCCGCCGGCGCGGCGCAGCGATTGCGTCCTTGATTCATGCGATGCGTGCCGAGCGATCGGCATCAGGGGGGAACGATGGCAGCCAAGAAGAAGGCGGCTCCGGCGAAGGGCAAGGGTGGCGGTGGTAGCGAGCTCATCATCTCGAAGTCCCGCACCAAGGCCGCGGCCAAGAAGTGCAACGTGTCGAGCGAGTTCTACGGCGCGCTCGACAAGAAGGTCCGCGAGATCATCGCCGGCGCCGAAGGGCGCGCGGCGGGCAACAAGCGCAAGACGTTGCGGGCGGTCGATCTCTAAGACTCGCCGTCCGTCCGCAAGAGCTTCACGGGATCCGCCGAACGTCGTTCGGGGGTCCCGTGTCGTTTTCGGACCCCGGCTCCAGCACGAAGAGCTCGAGCCGCGACGGGTGCGTCGCCTCGTGGAGCAGCGTCTGCCGGGCGACTTCGCTCGTTTCGGCGTCGGCCCGGCCCGGCTCCCCTCGGGTGTTCGGGTTGCGATCGAAGCGCGGGAAGCTCGACGACGAGACGTCGAGGCGCAGGCGGTGGCCCGCCCGGAAGCGGTGGAACGCGGGGCCGAGATCGATGCAAAGCTCGTCGGGCGCGTCGGGCGCGAGCCAGACGGGCTCGGCGCCCCCCGCCCGCCAGCGCGCGCGCACGATCCCCTCGCACACGAACCCGGCCCGCCCGCCGGGCTCCACGTCCACGAGCTTCGCGGTGAAGTCGGTGTCGGGCGCCGACGACGCGGCGTGCAGCACGACGCGCACGGGTCCCACCACGTCGAGGGGTGCTGCGAGCGGATCCCCCGTGTAGCAGAGCACGTCGGCGCGCTCCTCGACGCCGCGCTGGTCCGCGGGACCTCCGCCGAGGAGCAGCGCGCCGCCGACGGACGGCGCCGGATCGTCGGGATCGTAGGCGAAGCGGTCGGGCGGCTCGCCCGTCGAGGGGCCCTCTTCGGAGAGCCGGCCGTCGCCCGACGCGCGGTTCGCGAAGCCCCGGCTGCGCAGATGCAGCACGCGTCGCGTCGCGGTGGCGGGCGGGAAGCCGTCGAGTGCGAGCTCGCGCGCGCCGTCGAGGACGCGCACGCACGGCCCCGCGCCGTGCGGGTCGCCGGCGAGCGCCGCGGCGAGGAACCCGACCATCTCGCGCAGCGCGACGCGCAGGAACGCGCGGTCCGCCCGTGCGAACCGGAGCGGACGCGGATGCGGCCACGGTCCGAGGACGAGGGTCGAGGCGCTCTCGCCGCCCACTGCCCGCGCCGCGTGATCGGCGACGATCGCGGGAAGCCACGGATCGAAGCCGCCGCCGAGGGCGAGCGTGGGAATCTGCTTCGGGACCTCGGGCCCGAGCCTGCGCCAGTCCGGGTGCGACGGCGGTCGATCGATCCACGCGCGGAACCAGGGAAGCTCGCGCAGGGCGATGCGATCCGCTTCGCGGAGCGGGCGATGCGCGAGCGCGCGGTCGAGGTCGCGGGGCGGCTCGGACCGCTGGCCTTCGAGTGCGACGGCGAGGCGCAGCCCCAGCTCGAGAGCGAAGGCGCCGCCGGGTCGCAGCGCGCGACAGACGTCGTGCGCCGCGCCGGCGGTGGCGAGCGCCGCCACGCGATCGGGCGCGCCCGCCGCCGCGGCGAGCGCGGCGAAGCCCGCGTAGGAGAACCCTGCGAGGCCGAGGCGTCCGGCGTACCAGGGCTGCGCTTCGATCCAGCGAATCGCGTCCTCTCCGTCGCGCGCCTCGGGCTCGAAGGGCAAGAGCGTGCCCTCGGAGCCGAACCGCCCGCGCACGTCCTGCACCACCACCGCGAGGCCCGCGCCGGCGAGAGCCTCCGCGAGGAGCCGCGTCGGCTCGAGCCCGCCGCGGCTCCCGAACGGCGTGCGCACGAGCACCGCGGGCGCGCGGGGCGTGGAGCGGTCGGCGGGCAGCCAGAGCCGGGTCGCGAGGCGCACACCGTCCGAGAGCGCGATCCACTCCTCTTCGACGCGGTGGCGGTGGGCGGGGCGCGGGACGCCGAGCAGGCGCCGCACCAGGGGCTGGGTCAAGCGCGGGCCGCTTCGGCGCGGATGCGGTAGATGCGCACGCCGGCGTGCACGTGGGTTCCCACCGCGAGGTAGGCGAGCACCGCTTCGACGTGACCGGTGAGCCCCGCCACGAGGGCGAGGAAGAGGCGCCCGTCGCGGCCGAGGAGGAGCCAGCCCCAGCGCCCTTCGTGCTCGACGCTGTACGGGCGCTGGAATTGCGTCCCGTACTTCTCCTTGACGAGCATCGACAGGCTGCTCCCCGCGAGCGCCGCGAAGCCGATCGCCACCACGGAGTGTCCGGCGCCCATCAGCCACGCGTAGAGCGTCATGCCGCCGATCAGCGCGGCGTCGCCCACGCGGTCGAGCAGCGCGTCGTACACGCCACCGAAGGGCGAGTCCTGGTAGCGGATGCGGGCGATCTCACCGTCCACGCAGCCGAGCACCGAAGCCGTCTGCGCGAGGATCCCCCCCGTCGCGGCGTGGCCCATGGCGAAGGCGAAGCCCGCCGCGAGCGTCCCGAGGAACGAAGCGACGGAGATCTGCCAGGGCTTGATCCCGCGCGAGACGAGCCGCTCGGTGATGCGGCGCGAGATGCGGCGGTTCAAGTGCCGCGCGACGATCCCGTCGCCGAGACCCACCGCACCGGCCAGCACCTTGCGGCGCGCGGGCGGCGCATCGGAGGCGTCGCGCAGCGGCTGCCAGAGCTCGCGGGCGCGCCAGGTGTCCACCGGCTCGCGCTGCGCCACGCGGGCGAGCGCGCGCTCGAAGCCGCGCGCCTCGCCCCCGGCCTCCGCGAGCGCGCGCGCGAGGCTCGCCGTCGCCAGGGCGAGCCCGACGAGCACGGCGTCGGCGCCCACGAGATGGTGGCCCGCGCTGCGCAGACCGCCGCCCGCGTGAAGCCAGGCCTGGGGGACGCCGTCGCCGCCGGCTTCGGGGCGGTCCACCGCCACGACGCACTCGCTCCGCCCCCGCGTCTCCTCCGCGAAGCGCGCGACGAGGCCGCGGTCGTAGTAGACGTCGGCGCGGGCCACGAGGACGGGCTCGTCGGCGTTCGCGCCCCCGGCGAAGCCCGGCGTGATCCGCGCGCGTGCGCGGGCGCAGGACCCGCTGCGCAGCCGGTCCGCGGCGCGCCGGATCGCCTGGTCGTCGCCGACGAGCACGAACTCGCGCACCCCCGCCGCCCGGAACGCCAGCAGCGTCCGCTCCACCGCCTCGAGGCCGAAGAGCGGCGTCTGCGCCGCGCCGCGTTCCGGCGGGAAGAACAGCAGGCAGCGTCGGTGCTCAGGACGCTCCGTCACGCAGGAAGGCCTCGATCCGCGCCGCCGCATCGACGTCGCGCATCTGCACGGGGGGATGCTTCATCGCGTACGCGGAGATCGGGAGGAGCGGCCCCGCGACTCCGCGCTCGCGCGCGAGCTTCACGTAGCGGATCACGTCGATCACGATCCCGGCGGAGTTGGGCGAGTCCTGCACGGAGAGGCGCGCCTCGAGCTCGATGGGCGCCCCGCCGAAGCCGCGGCCCTCGATGCGCAGGAAGCAGACCTTGTTGTCCTTCTGCCAGGGCACGTAGTCGCTCGGCCCGATGTGCACGTTGTCGGAGCCGACGTCGTAGGGGATCTGCGAGGTCACGGCCTCCGTCTTGCTGATCTTCTTCGAGGCGAGCCGCTCGCGCGAGAGCATGTTCAGGAAGTCGGTGTTGCCGCCGGTGTTGAGCTGGTAGGTGCGCTCGATGCGCACGCCGCGGTCGGCGAAGAGGCGCGCCAGCGTGCGGTGCACGATGGTGGCGCCCAGCTGGGACTTGATGTCGTCGCCCGCGCAGGGAATCCCCGCGGCGCGGAAGCGCTCGCCCCACAAGGGATCCGAGACGATGAAGACGGGAATGCAGTTCACGAGGGACACGCCCGTGGCGAGACACGCCTCGGCGTAGTGCTGGGTGGCCTTCTGCGATCCCACGGGCAGGTAGGAGAGCAGGATCTCGGCGCCGCTCTCCGCGAGGCGCGCGGCCACGTCCACCGGGCGCTCGCCCGCCGGGCGGAACGACTGCTCCTCGGGCCAGTCCGCCATGTGCGGGGCCACGCCGTCGAGAACGGGGGCCATGTCCACCACGACCGGGCTCTCGGCGATGCGGTCGGCGATCACCTTCGTGCAGTTCGGCGGGGCGAAGGCCGCCTCGTGGAGCGCGCGCCCCACCTTGCGGCGATCCACGTCGAAGGCGGCCACCACCTCGACGTCCTCGGGGCGGTATCCCCCCATCTCCAGGTGCATGAGCCCCCAGGAGTGCTCCTGGCCCGGCGGCAGGTTCCGGTAGTGCTCGATGCCCTGGAGGAGCGAGCTCGCGCAGTTGCCGAGCCCGGCGATCGCGATGCGGATCTTGCGCTCGCGGGGAGCCCGGGACGAGTCGTCTGTCGGTGCCACGTGCTTCATGGCTCCGAAGCTACCGGCGGGCGCTCGGCGGGGTCAAGGCTCGCGCCCACGCGGAACAGGCGCTCGAGGGAGACCCTCCGCACCACCTCGGTCGCGTCGAGACCGTTCGAGGCGGCGATGAACTCGAGGCCGCGGCTCGCCACGCTCGCAGCCTTCTCGATGCCCGAGGGGATCGACTCCGCGTCGCCGAGGGACAGGCGGTCCGCCACCGCCACCTTGTTCGCGAGGGCGATGAAGGCGTAGAAAGCCGAGCGCCGCTCCTCGTCCGAGAGCTTCTCGAAGGCGCGGAAGAGCGAGAAGCGCGCGTCCACGCCCGCGGGAAGCTGCGGCAGCCAGATGGGAAGCCGCCAGGCGTCCACGTCGAGGACGCGCCCCTGCGGCGGGATCTCCGCCCGCTTCGAGGCGCGCAGGTAGCCGTAGATGCGCATCGCCTCGTCCCAGGGCGGGAAGCCGAGATCCTCGAGGCGCCCGGCGCGCCAGCGCAGCGCCCACTCCTCGGTCTCGCCCTCGAGCTCCCAGATCACGCCCTGCATGAGGCGGAAGTAGAGCCAGTAGTCGCTCTCGAAGAGCGAGCGGAGCAGCGTCTGGATCTCTTCGAGGTCGTCGTCGTCGCGCTGCGCGCGGAACCAGAACTGGCCCTCGAGCGTGTGCGCACCCGTGGGCGCCACCCAGTCGTCGTCGTTCGGCTTGAGCCACACCTCGATGCGCGCCTTGAGCCCCAGCACGAGCAGCTCGGGATCGAGCGCGTGGGCGGCGCGCACCAGCGTCTCGGGACCCGCGTCGGCGAACGCGACCAGCCAGGCGTCGAGGCTGGCGCGATCCGGCGCCACCTCCCGCCACGCGTCGAGGTCGAGACACGCCACCATCTGCTCGTCCGTCGCGTGCTCGAGGATCCAGCCCGCGTCGGCGAGCCCCACGGCCTTCGCGGTGAAGCAGAGCTCGGCCTCGGGGAGCGCGGCGATCACGAGCTCGGGACGGGACAGCAGCTCGAGGAGCGCAGCGCGCCTCGCCACCGGGGTCTCGCACACGAGCTCCACCTGGCGCTCGAGGGGGAGCGCGTCGAGGGCGCGCGCCGCCGCGGCGCGGTCGCGCTTGGCGAGCTGGAGGACGTCACGGGCCTCGGCGGCGACGACCTCGGGGGAGGGCATCGGACCGAGCATAGCGCTCCGGCCGGAGCCCGGGACCGCGAGCGAGCGGGGGATGGTACGCTCGCGCGCGCCCGGCCCGCCCGGGCGAGACCCAAGGCGAGCCGCGAGCTCGCCCACCTCGGGGGGTGATCCTGCTTCGTCGCGTGGGCACGACGCTCGCGAGCGTGATCGTCGCGCTTCCCGCGCTCGGCGCGGCGTGGCTCGGGATCGGTCCGCCCGCCCTCGTGTGGATCGCCGTCGCCGTCGCGATCATCGCGCTCGGTCTCGCCTTCGGCGCGCGGGGGCTCGGCGCCCGCGGCTTCGTCCTCTCGCTCGCCGCCTCGAGCCTGGCCGTGCTCCTCCTCTCCGTGCTCTTCGCTGCACTCGGGCCCGGGCCGTCGCCGCCGGGGGAGGAGCGCGCCGCGGCCGTCTACGACCTCGACGCGCGGGTCGTGACGCGCCCGCTCCCGCGCTGTGAGCCGCGCGCCGAGCGGGTCGAGGTCCTGGCGGAGCGGGGCGCGCACCCGCGCCTCGACGAGGCGGGGGAGTTCCTCTGGTTCGACGCGG
>DASRUS010000231.1:0-5892 GCA_035687825.1 Myxococcota bacterium
CCCACGCATCGCGCAGCGTGACGGTGCGGTTGAAGACGAGGTGCGCCGGGGTCGCGTCGGGATCGAGACCGAAGTAGCCGAGGCGTTCGAACTGGAAGCGATCCCCGGGGCTCGCGCCCGCGAGGGCGGGCTCCACGCGCGCGTCCGGGAGCACTTCGAGGGAGCGCGGGTTCAGGCTCGCCGTGAAGTCCACGCCCTCGGGCACGTCGAGGGGGTCTTCCTGGGTGAAGAGCACGTCGTAGAGGCGCACCTCGGCCGGCCGGGCGTGCCCGGCGGAGACCCAGTGCAGCGTGGCCTTGGGCTTGCGCCCGTCCGGCGCGCTCCCCCCGCGCGTGGCGGGATCGTACGTGCAGCGCAGCTCCACGATCTCGCCGCTCGCGTCCTTCACGACCCCGGTGCAGGTCACGAAGTACGCCCAGCGCAGGCGCACCTCGCGGCCGGGTGCCAGACGGAAGAAACGCTTCGGCGGATCCTCGAGGAAGTCGTCGCGCTCGATCCACAGCACCCCGGAGAACGGGAGCTTGCGCGTGCCCTGGCCCGGATCCTCCGGGTGGTTCGCCGCCTCGATCTCGTCCACGCGGCCCTCGGGCCAGTTCTCGATCACCACGCGCAGCGGACGCAGCACCGCCATCGCGCGGGGAGCGCGACGGTTCAGGTCCTCGCGGATCGAGTGCTCGAGGCGCGCGAGCTGGATCCGGTTCTCGCGCTTCGCCACGCCGACGCCCTCGCAGAACTCGCGGATCGCCTCCGGCGTGTAGCCGCGCCGGCGCAGACCCGAGAGGGTCGGCATGCGCGGATCGTCCCAGCCGGCCACGAAGCCCTCCTCCACGAGCCGGCGCAGCACGCGCTTGCTCATCACCGTGTGCGAGAGGTTGAGCCGCGCGAACTCGATCTGCTGCGGATGGCAGGGCGCGTCGAGCTGATCGAGCACCCAGTCGTAGAGGGGCCGGTGGTCCACGAACTCGAGGCTGCAGAGCGAGTGCGTGATGCCCTCGATCGCGTCGGAGAGGCAGTGCGCGAAGTCGTACAGGGGATACACGCGCCAGGCGTCGCCGGTCCGGTGGTGCGGGGCCATGACGATCCGGTACAGGACCGGGTCGCGCATGGGCAGGACCGGCGAGGCCATGTCGATCCTGGCGCGCAGCACGCGGGCGCCAGGCTCGAACTCGCCCGCGCGCATGCGCTGGAAGAGGTCGAGGTTCTCCGCCACGGAGCGGTTCCGGTGCGGGCTCTCGACGCCCGGCTCCGTGAGCGTCCCGCGCCGGGCGGCGATCTCCTCGGAGGAGAGGTCGCACACGAAGGCCTTGCCCCGGCGGATCAGCTCGCAGGCGTAGTCGTAGAGGCGTCCGAAGTAGTCCGAGGCGTAGTGGAGGTGGTCGCCCCAGTCGAAGCCGAGCCAGCGCACGTCGGCCATCTGGGAGGCGACGTAGGCGGGATCCTCGGTGAGGGGGTTCGTGTCGTCGAAGCGCAGGTGGCAGCGCCCGCCGAACTCCGCGGCCACCCCGAAGTTGAGGCAAATCGCCTTGGCGTGGCCGATGTGGAGGTGGCCGTTGGGCTCGGGCGGGAAGCGCGTCACCACGCGGCCAGCGTTTCGCCCCGCGGCGAGGTCGCGGCGGATGTGGGCGCGGATGAAGTCGGAGCCTGCGGGGGCCTCGTGGGTCAAACCGTCTTCCCTCGCCGGGTCCGCGTCGCGGCCTCTGGCCCTCGCGCGGGGTTGCGGAGTGTACCCGTTCCTCGCGTACACTCGATCCCCGGAGGTGCCCCATGATCCGGCTCTACGGCGTACCCATGTCCCGGGCGTCGCGCTGTCTCTGGCTGCTCGAGGAGCTCGGCGTCCCGTACGAGAACGTCCCCACGAGCTTCGCCGGCGACGCCCAGAAGCCCGAGTATCTGAAGCTCAACCCGAACGGCAAGATCCCCACCCTGGTGGACGACGACGGCACCGTGGTCTGGGAGTCGCTCGCCATCAACCTCTACCTCGCCCGTAAGCATGACCGCGGCCTCTGGCCGAAGACACAAGCGGGCGAGGCCCACGCGCTCCAGTGGAGCTTCTGGGCCATGACCGAGGTCGAGCCCTGCGCCGTTCCGATCATCATGAACCGCGCGTTCCTGCCCGAGGGCCAGCGCGACCCGAAGGCCGCGGACGCGGCGGAGCAGGCGCTGCAAAAGCCGCTCCGCGTGCTGGACGGCGCGCTGGCCGGCAAGGACTGGCTCCTCGAGGACCGCTTCACGGTGGCGGACCTGAACGTGCACTCGGTGCTGGCCGTGGCCACGACGTTCGGCAGGTGCGACGTGTCGTCCCATCGCCACGTGAGCGGCTGGCTCGCACGCTGCGGCGAGCGGCCGGCGCTGCGCCGCGTGTTCCCGCGCTGAGGGCGCGAGCGCGCTCCCGACGCGAGGCCTCGCCCCTCGCCGGCGCGCTCCTCCTCGCGGGGCTTGCGTGTGCCGGGGGCGGAGCGCCCGCCCCGCCCTCCGGGCCCCAGGAGATCGTGCTCTCCACGCCGTACGACGACGTCCGCGCCGGCGCGGAGGCGGCGCGCGAGGCGGTCGCCGAGCTCGGCCTCGTCGCCGACGAGCCCCTCCAGCAGTACGTGAACGGGCTCGGGCAGCGCCTGGCGCGCGCCGCTCCGGCGCGCGGCTTCGTGTACCGCTTCCACGTGGTGGACCAGTGGCCCCCGAACGCCTTCTCGCTGCCGGGCGGGGCGATCTTCGTGTCGCGCGGGCTCCTCGCGCTCTCGAACTCCGAGGACGAGCTCGCGAACGTGCTGGCGCACGAGATCATGCACGCCGCGCAGCGCCACGCGGCGGGCCGTCAGGCGGTCGGCCGCGGGCTCTCGCCGTTCTCCCTCGGCTGGCTCGGCGCCGCGCAGGTCGCCGCCTACGCGCGCGATCAGGAGCGCTCCGCCGACGCGGACGGCCAGCGGCTCGCGGCGAGCGCGGGCTTCGACCCGCGCGCCATGGGCGCCTTCCTGCGCTCCCTCGAGAAGATCGAGATCCTGCGCATGGGTGCGGCGCGCCTGCCGACCTTCCTCGACACGCACCCCGGCGCCACCGAGCGCGTGGCGGCCACCGCCACGCTGGCGCAGCAGATCACGTGGACACCGCGCCCCGACGCCCTCGACCGCGCGGCGTACCTGCGCCGCCTCGACGGCCTCGTGCTCGGCGAGAATCCGAGCCAGGGCATCCTGCGCGACGGACGCTTCCTGCACCCCGACCTCGACCTCGCCGTGAACTTCCCCGACGGCTGGCGGGTGGACAACGGCGCGAACGCCGTCGTGGCGCTCTCGCCCGACGCCGACGCGCGCTTCGCGCTCCAGTTCGCAGGCCGGGGAGACGACCCGCGCGCGCCGGCCGCGGCGTTCCTGGCGGGCCCCGCCCGGATCTTCGGCGCCCAGATCTCCGAGGCGCAGCCGCTCCAGCTCGGCTGCTGCGCGGCCTACCAGGTGCGCGGCCACGTCGCGACGCGCGAGGGCGGCGTCTCGGCCCAGCTCACCTGGCTCACGTGGCGCGGGAACCTCTACCTGCTGAGCGCGGCGGCGCTCGGTCCGGTCGCCCAGAAGTACTTCGGACGCGCCCGCGCGATGGCGCGGAGCTTCCGTCCGCTCTCCGCCGAGGAGCGGAGCTCGATCGAGGTGGAACGCCTGCGCGTCGCGCTGGCGCTCGAGGGCGAGACGCTCCCGGAGCTCCTGGCGCGTACGGGGAGCTCCTGGGACGTCCAGCGCGTGGCGATCGCGAACGACGTGGTCGCGACCGCAAGCCTCGGGCGCGGAGACCTGCTCAAGATCGCGGTCCGGGAGCCCTACGCACCCGCCTCGCCGTCGCCCGGGTCCGCGAAGAGCGAGGAGCCGCGGTAGCGCTCGAGGAGCTCGTGCGCGAACACCTTCACCACCGCCGCGCCCGGCACGGCGAGGAGCAGGCCCAGGAAGCCGAAGAGATCGCCGGCGATCAGCAGCGCCACGATCACCGCCGCGGGATGCAGGCCCACGCTGCGGCCCACGATGCGCGGCGTCAGCACGAACCCCTCCAGACTTTGGACCACGACGTGCCAGACGAGCACCGCGACCAGGTGCTCGTCCAAGCCGAACTCGAGTACGCACAGCAGCGACGCCGTGACGAGGGCCGTCGCGCTGCCGAGGTACGGCACCAGACCGAGGACGCCGGCGAGGAGCCCGATGCCGAGCGCGAGGTCGATCCCGATCAGCGTGAAGCCCACCGCGTAGAGCACGCCGAGGATCGCGGCCACGAGGAGCTGGCCGCGCAGGAAGCCCGAGACGAGCTCGTCCACCCTGCGGAGCTTCTCCACCACGTACGCGCGCTGACGCGGCGGGATCCAGAGCGCGAGGCGCTCGAGCGTCGTGTCGAACTCGACGAGGAGGTAGTAGGCGAGGATCGGGATCACCAGCAGCCCGAGGAGGCCCGAGACGGTCCCGGTCACGGTGGAGAGCGTCGCCGTGAGGAGGCTCCCGATCGTCTCGAACGGGATCGCGACTCCCTCCGCGCGCAGGCGCTCCACGAGCTGCACGAACGTGTGCGGAAGCTCGATGCCGAGCTGCTGCTCCAGGCCTGGGAGTACGACGGTCGTGAACCGATCCAGGTAGCCCGGCAGCGCCCCGGCCAGCTCGACGAGCTCGCGCTGGACGCGGGGCACGAGGAAGAGCAGGAACGCCGCGAGCCCGCCGCCGAGGGCGAGGACCACCAGCACCACCGCGGCCCCGCGCCGCACCCGCCGCGCCTCGAAGCGGTCGATGAGCGGATCGAAGAGGTAGGCGATCACGAAGGCCGCGGCGAGCGGGGTGAGCGCGGCCTTGAGCACCCACAGCGTCGCGAGGACGACCGCGACGCTGACGCCTGCCACGATCGCGACGCGCGCCGCGCGGGCGACGAAGGCCTGATCGGACTGGCTCACGGGCGCAGGGTATCACGGGGACCGGACCCGACCGGACGATTTCCGCCCCGGCCGCGGCGGGCGCTCCCCGGTAGAATCGAGCGCCGGCGTCGTGGGGACGCCGCGCCCGCGAGGTCCGCGCCATGAAGCTCGCTCCCCTCATCCAGCGGGCCGGTGAGTTCGTGCGGCCCTATCGCGTCACCCGGGGCGAGCGATTCCGGCTCGAGGACGTGGATCCCGGCGACACGGGCAGGCTCGGCGCGGAGGACAAGCCGCGCGCGCAGGAGCTCCTGGCGAGCGGCGTGAAGCTCCTGGCCGAGCTCCAGGACCGCCTCTACGCCCAGGACCGCTGGGCGGTGCTGCTGCTCTTCCAGGCCATGGACGCCGCGGGCAAGGATGGCGCCATCAAGCACGTGATGTCCGGCGTGAACCCGCAGGGCTGCGAGGTGTACTCGTTCAAGGCGCCCTCCGACGAGGAGCTCGACCACGACTTCCTGTGGCGCTGCGCGAAGCGCGTCCCGGAGCGCGGTCGCATCGGCATCTTCAACCGCTCGTACTACGAGGAGGTGCTCGTGGTGCGCGTGCACCCCGAGATCCTCCAGAAGCAGAAGCTCCCGCCGGAGCGGATCACGAAGCGCATCTGGAAGGAGCGCTTCGAGGACATCCGCGGCTTCGAGCACTACCTCGGGCGCAACGGCGTGGTGGTCCGCAAGTTCTTCCTGCACGTCTCGCGCGACGAGCAGAAGAAGCGGTTCCTCGAACGGCTCGAGAACCCCGAGAAGCACTGGAAGTTCTCCAGCGCCGACGTCGCGGAGCGGGGGCACTGGAAGCGCTACATGGCCGCCTACGAGGACGCGATCCGCCACACGGCCACGGAGGACGCCCCGTGGTACGTCGTGCCCGCGGACAACAAGTGGTTCACGCGCATCGTGGTGGCCGGGGCCATCATCGAGGCCCTGGCGTCCCTCGACCTGCGCTCTCCGAAGGTCAGCCGGACGCAGCGGCGC
>DASRUS010000232.1:0-6409 GCA_035687825.1 Myxococcota bacterium
AGCGCATCGCGGGGGGCGCGGATGCGCTCCTCGCCGAGCACGCGCGCTGGGCCCTGGCCCGGCTCGCCGCGTGCTGATTCAAGGATACGGCCTGCGCGCGGCCAGCCGCGCCAACGCTTCGGGGCGCGGAGCGTCGGTCCAGCCCTCGGAGCAGGAGAGCACCTCCAGAGCCCCGAAGAGCTGGCGGAGCTCTCCCGGATCGAGCAGAAACGCTGGATTTCTCGGGCCGTAGGGGACGTCTCTCTGGTGGATCATGAAGGTCTCGTAGAGCAGCAGGCCCCCCGGTGCGAGGCACTCCACGATCGCCGGGGCGAGCGGGCGGAACAGGAAGCGGAACACGAGGATCGCGCCGCAGCTTCCCGGGCGGAGCGGGATTCCCCGGGCCGTCTCGAGGTCCGCGCGAAGGCGATGGATCGCGAGGGCGCCCGAGCGGGCCCGCTCGCCGAGCTCGCGCAGGGCGTCGCGGCCGCGGTCGATGGCCACCACCCGCGCGCCGAGCTCCGCCGCGGCGAGGGCGTGGCGGCCGCGGCCGCACGCGAGGTCGCAGACGACGCCGAGACGGGACGCTTCGCGCAGGCGCACGGCGTGCGCGACGAACCACGGGGACGGATCAGCGCGCTCCACGGCGGTTCGCGACGAGCTTCGCGAGGCGTCCGGGAAAATCCGTCACGAGTCCGTCCACGCCGAGGTCGAGGAGGCGCTGCATCTCGGCGGTCTCGTTCACGGTCCACACGTGGATCTGCACGTCGCAGGCGTGCGCGGCGCGCACCAGCTCGGGCGTGACGAGGGGTCGGCCGGCGAACTCGGCGGGGATCTGGAGCGCCATGGGCTCGGGCGGCGGAGGCTCTCCCTCCGCCGCGGCGCGCACGAAGCCGACGACGTCCCCCGTGCAGGCGCCGACGGCTGCGCCGACCCCCGTCTCGCGCAAGCGCCGGCGCAGGAGCGCCATCAGCTCGTCGTCCGCCGCGGTGAGGAGCGTGCGGTCCGCGCGGTCGAACTCCGCCACGAGCTCGAGCGTGCCTTCCACGAGCCCGGCGTCGCGCTCCTTCAGCTCCAGGTTGAAGCGCGCCGTGGGGAACGCGGCGAAGGCGTCGCGCAGGGCGGGGATGCGCAGGCCCCGGCCGCGAAAGGGATGCGTGGCGCCGCCGTCGCGGCTGAAGCCCTGGCCGGCGTCGAGCCGCGCGATCTCGGCGAAGGCGAGCTCGGCGATGCGACCCGAGCCCCCGGTGGTGCGGTCCACCCCGTCGTCGTGGCACATCACGACGGTCCCGTCCCGGGTCGCGTGGAGGTCGCTCTCCAGGATCTGCGCTCCGGAGTCGAGCGCGAAGCGAAACGAGGCGAGGGTGTTCTCGGGGACCTCGCCGGCCGCGCCGCGGTGGCCGATCACGATGGGCGTCTCGAGATCGAAATAGGGGTGGCGCATCTACCTACGTTATCATGCGCCGCCCCATGGCCGTCCTCACGCGCGACGCGATCCTGCGCGAGATGGAGCTCGGGCGCCTGCGCGTCGAGCCCTTCGCGCTGGACCAGCTCGGCCCCGCGTCCATCGACCTCACGCTCGGCGACGAGATCCGCGTGATCGAGCCCGCGGGTCCGCCGATCCCGATCTCCGAGGACGCCGACTACCGCAAGGTGACGCACGTCCGCTCGCTCAGCGAACCCTGTCTCCTCGGGCCCGGCATGACGATCCACGGGATCACGCGCGAGCGGCTCGTGCTGCCGCCGGATCTGTGCGGGCTCCTCGAGGGCCGCAGCCGCTTCGCGCGCCTCGGCCTCATGATCCACGTGACCTCGGCCTTCGTGCAGCCCGGCGTCTCGAACCGGCAGGTGCTCGAGATGAGCAACGTCTCCGGGCGCACGCTCGAGATCCGCGCGGGCGTGCGCGTCTGCCAGCTCGTGCTGCTGCGCACGGAGGGCAGCGCCGCGTACCAGGGACGCTTCGCGGATCAGCGGAGTCTGTGAGCCGGATGCGCGCCGTCGTCCAGCGCGTGAGCCGCGCGGCGATCCGCGTGGGGGGCGAGAGCGTGGGCTCGCTCGAGCGCGGCCTGCTCGCCCTCGTGGGGGTGGGGCGCGGCGACGGCGCCGCGGCCGCCGGCGAGCTCGCGCGCCGGATCGTGGGTCTGCGCGTGTTCGAGGACGAGCAGGGCCGCATGAACCGCTCGCTCCTCGAGGTGGGCGGTGCGCTCGGTGTGGTGTCGCAGTTCACGCTCTACGGCGACGCGCGGCGCGGCCGGCGCCCCTCGTTCGCGGAGGCGGCCGCGCCGGCGGAGGCTGCGGCGCTCCTCGACGCCCTCGTCGCCTGTGCGCGCGAGCTCGGCGCGCGGGTGGTCACGGGACGCTTCCAGGCGCACATGGAGGTCGAGCTCGTGAACGCCGGCCCGGTCACGATCCTGCTCGACACGGACAAGCGCTTCTGATCGCTTGACCGCGGCCTCCGCGATCGCCACACTGCCCGGTGGAGACGGGGGGAACTCTCTCCAGGGGCATTCCAGGGGGATTCCAGGGGGGTTGGATCGTGAAGCATTTCGTGCGTTCCCAGTTCGTTCGAGGACTCGTCGCCTGCGGCGCGGTGGTGTGGATCGCGGCGACGCCGCTCGCGGCGCGCGCCGAAGAGACCATGGGCAACGAGGCGGGCCTCGGCGCCGCGGCGGCGGCCTGCACGCTCCTCTATGGTCCGGCGAAGCTCCTCTACGCGGGGCTCGGCAGCTTCGGCGCGGGGCTCGCGTGGGTGCTCTCGGCGGGCGACAACGAGGTCGCGGGCCGCGTGCTGAACCGGTCGCTGCGGGGCGACTACGTGATCACGCCGTCGCACCTGCGCGGCGAGCGCGAGATCGTCTTCATCGGCCGCGATCCGGGCCAGCAGCAGATCGCCCAGGATCCCGTGGCGGAGGAAGGCTTCTAGGGATCGGAAGGGCGCTCCCCTCGGGGCTTCCGGGCCGTTCCCGTTCGGTTCCGGCCAGACCGGAACGCCGCGCTGGAACGCCCGGGAGCGGCTGGTCATCCTAGGGGGGTCATGAGCGACGCCGCCACGCTGGCTTCCTTCGGCGCTGCTTTCGCTGCGGGCCTGCTGTCGGTGCTCTCGCCGTGCGTGCTGCCGCTCATGCCCGCGTACCTCTCCCTCGTGTCGGGCTTGTCGCTCGAGGAGCTGCGGCACGGGAGCGACGATCGCGAGCTGCGCGCGCGCGTGCTGCGCGGGTGCCTCGCCTTCTGCGCCGGCTTCTCGACCATCTTCATCGTGCTCGGGGCGTCCGCCACCGCGTTCGGGCGCGTGCTGCGGGTGTGGCGGGTCGAGGTGTTCGGCTTCGAGATCGGGGCCGCGCAGGTGGCGGGCGTCGTGATCGTCGCGATGGGGCTCCATCTCGCGGGGCTCCTCCCGATCCCGGCGCTCTACCGGGATCGGCGCTTCGCGGGGCGCATCGAGGTGCGCAACGTGCTCGGCGCGTACCTCGTGGGCGCCGCGTTCGCGTTCGGCTGGTCCCCGTGCGTGGGCCCCATCCTGGGCGGGATCCTGACCCTGGCGGGAGCGCGCGAGACGCTGTCCCAGGGCGTCGTCCTGCTCGCCGTCTACTCCGCGGGTCTGGCGGTGCCGTTCCTCGCCGCGGGCTGGAGCGTCGAGCGCTTCCTCGAGCATTTCCGCCGCATCCGGCCGCACTTCCGCCGCATCGAGGTCGCGTCGGGGCTGCTCCTCGTCGCGATCGGTCTGCTCGTCACCACGGATCAGCTCGCCCGCCTGAACGGCTACTTCCTCTTCCTGGAGCGGGTCGTCTACGCGGTCGAGCAGGCCCTGCTCTGAGCGCGATGCGCCGCCTCGCCGCGGGCCTCGCGTCGGCTCTCCTCGCGCTCGCGGGCTGCACGGATCCCGCGGCGGGCCCCCCGAGCGACGAGCCCGGGGCGGCGGCGCCGGCCTTCACGCTGCGGGACCTCGCGGGGCGCGAGGTGTCCCTCGCGGCGCTGCAGGGGCGCGTCGTGGTGATCGACTTCTGGGCCACCTGGTGCGCGCCTTGCGTGTTCCAGATCCCGATCCTGAACGAGTTCTACGCGGCGCACCGGGGCGACGGCGTCGAGGTGCTCGGCGTCGCGGTGGACGTGGAGGGAGCCGGGGTGGTGGCTCCCTTCGTGGAGGAGCACGGGATCCGCTACCCGATCCTGCTCGGCAGCGAGAGCCTGGCCCGCGACTTCGGCGCGCTCGGCTTCCCCACGCTCTTCGTCGTGGGACCCGAGGGCCGCATCGAGACCGTGCACACGGGCGTGATCGACGCGGAGACGCTGGAGGCCGCGCTGGCGTCCGCTCGCGGGGCGCCGGGATCCGTCTAAAGGCGCGCCCCGGGGAAGTCGAAACCCGGGGCGTGGACGAGCGATCGGAACCCGCCAACCGCCCCGAGACCACCGACGTCGGGGTGCGGCGCGCCTTCGAGCGCACGCTCGCGCCGGGCGAGATCGTCTTCGACGAGGGCGACCCCGGGGAGCGCCTCTTCGTGATCCAGGCGGGCGAGGTCGAGCTCCGACGCCGCGCTGCCGGGGGCTGCCGCGTGGAGCGGCTCGGGGCCGGCGAGTTCTTCGGCGAGATGGGCGTGCTCGTGGGAGGAGCGCGCGCCGAGCGCGCGACCGCCGTCGGCGCGGCACGCCTCCTCGAGCTCGACGCGGCGACCCTCGAGGACCTGTGCATGGAGCGGCCGGAGGTCGCGATCCGCATGCTGCGGCGGCTCGCGGGCCGGCTCGTGGACCTCGAGACGCAGAGCGCCGCGCTCGGCGACGACGGCCTGCGCGCCCTGGTGCGCGTCCTCGTCCACGGCGCCGAGGCCGGGCCGGACGGCCTGCGCGTGCCCACGAACCTTCTCGGCCTCGCCGCGCAGTCGGGTCTCTCCCCCCTGGAGGCGTGGCGCGCGGTGCACCAGCTCCTCGACCGCCGCCTCGTGCGCCTCGCCGACGACGTGCTCCGCATCCCGGACCTCGAGGCCCTCGCGGCCTGCGCGGACTGAGCCCGCCTCCCGCCCGCCCCGGTTTGTGCCGCGCGCCGGGCGCTCGCGCGTCGCCGCGCCGCCCCGACGCTAGAGACCCGCGCTCGAGTCTGATAGCGTGGCCTCCTCGTGAGGGGGAATCTGCGCCGCTTCGCGATCGCGTTGGTGGGCTCCGCGGCGCTCGGAGCGGGGGCGCGCGCCCAGGATCTCGGCGGCGCGGATCGGCCGAAGCAGCCCGTGGACGTTCGCGCCGAGAGCCTCGCGTACGAGCGCGAGCGCAACGTCTACGTGGCGAGCGGCGACGTGGTGATCGAGCAGCCGGGGCGCCGGCTCACCGCCGACTGGATCACCTTCAACCCGGACACGGGGAAGGGCGTCGCCTCGGGCAACGTCGTCATCACCGAGGCCGGCGACCGGCTCGAGGCCGAGTTCCTCCACTTCGACGTGGAGACGCTCGAGGGCGTGGTCTTCGAAGGCCGCCTCGACTCCACCGAGAGCCGCTTCCGCCTCACCGGCGACGAGGTGCGGCGCACCGGGCCGGAGACCTACGAGTTCCGCGAGGGCAGCTTCACCACCTGCCGCTGCCCCGCGCCCGGCCGCGATCCCTGGATGATCCGAGCCGACCGCGCGGAGCTCGAGTTCGAGGGCTACGGCACCGCGCGCAACACCACCTTCGAGGTGCTCGGGGTGCCCGTCGTGTGGCTGCCCTGGATGATCTACCCGCTCAAGCGCGAGCGTCAGACGGGGGTGCTCTTCCCGGAGATCGGCACGTCGTCGCGCACGGGCTTCGACGTGGGGCTGCCGTTCTTCTGGGCGGCGCGGGACGACCTGAACGTGCTCGTGACGCCGCACTACCTGTCGCGGCGCGGCTTCAAGCCGAACGTGGGCCTCGAGTACGTCTACGACGAGCACTCCTTCGGAGAGCTCTATGGGACCTTCATCCACGATCTCGACGTGGACCCCGAGGACCCCGACACCCACTTCGACCAGAACCGCTGGGCCGGGCGCGCGCTGCACGATCACTGGATCTCGGAGTCGGGCGACGCGCGCCTCAAGCTGGACGCCACGGCGTTCTCCGACAACATGTTCAGCTTCGACTTCGCCGACTTCGCGGACATCCGCAAGGACCGCTACGTCGAGTCGCGCGCGTTCTACACGAACGCCCTCGACCCGTTCGGGTCGCTCCCTCAGCTGGGCCTCACGGGCACGCTCCAGTGGGCCGAGGACCAGCAGAACCCGGACGACCAGGACCGCGACCGCTTCCTGCTCCAGCGCCTGCCACACCTCCAGACGAACCTGCCCCCCGCGCCGCTCACGCTCTTCGGGCAGGAGCTCGCTCCGTCCTTCGACGTCGGGTACACGTACTTCCACTCGCGCAGCGACGTGGACGACGTCTACCCCCAGGTGACGATCGAGGGCGATGATCTCTTCGCCGACACGGGGATCGACGC